>JAAYBK010000355.1 GCA_012718885.1 Ruminococcus sp.
CGGGCGTAGATCCCATATTGGGTACGCTGCCAGACTGGGTGCCGCAGGATTTTGTCGGGGCAATGCAGTTCTATAACACCCACGGAAAGACCTATGTGGCAGATAACGTGATCTGTACAGTAAGACCTGTGCTGAATTATCATGAAGGAAATTATGGCACATCTATCGATGGCAGTATGACAATGATCGATACTCCTGCCAGCGGCAAGCAAAAGATCTATGAGCTGGATGTCCCGGAAAAGCCTGATCCGCAGGATTACGGGGAAGTCAGGGCATATGAGAATTACTGTGACAGTATAGGTCTGTATTCTCATGATTACAGCTTCTTTGAATCTTATTCTGAAAGCACGATGCGATATCAGTTCGACGTGAATGTTTATCGTGTTTTAGAAGGATATGATCTGTCAGTGATCTGGAGTGAAAGGCAGAACGGCGATTTCAGTGTAAAGGAGATTTTCCACTTCGAGAATACTGACGGAACAACTGTGGAGACTGATTACTACAGCTGGCTGCCGGACAGCGCACCGGAGTTCAATGAATTTATGACGTTAAACGGCAAAGCTTCTGTCCATGACAACCTGATCGCATACTGCTCAGATGTAAATCACAGCACCGGTGCTTCCCTGAAAGTGGAGCAGAGCGGCAGTGGAAAAGTTGAGGAGATAATGAACTCGTCCTGTTACCCGTTTGAGCTCATACCTACGGACGGATCCGCTTCTATTTCCGTAAAGCTATATAAACCGGTTGCTGATGGTGATGTAGATGTTAAATGGACTATTGGCAGAGAATGGTCATCTGAGCCGCCTTATGAAGTTATAAACGGCAATTACACCATCAAGGACAACTGCTCAGTGATCGTTGACCGTTCTCCAGACAGAAAGGGCAGCACGATATTCAGATTTGTTGACAGAGATACCGGCGAACTGATCGATATTCCCGAAGGCAGCAATTTCTATTTACAGAAGGATACTGTTGAGGAGCCTTATACCGGCGAGATCTTCAATCTGACATCCAATCCCTTAAAGGTCGATTCTATAAATGCATATGATCCTCATTGCAGTTATACTTGTAATATGAACACATCAGCCGGCAGATATGACTTCCCGGAGTTTGAGATAACAACTGAGGGAACAAATTTTGTTGAGGTTACCTGCAAGCTGAAGCTTTTCACTGAGCTTCCTGAAAATGCAACAAGGATAACTCTCTACGATAAGGATACCGGAGAGCTTATCCCAAGCGAATGGCTAAAGAATCATATGTGGGGATTCGGCACGGATATCAGATTCAAGAGAGAAGATGTTGCCGGCGGCTGGATGTATACAGGACCTATCTGCATCATCCACTCCAATCCATGCAATTACACAGATGATGATTTAGCAAAGCTTTACAAACAGGCAGACTACTTTGAATTCTTATGTGACGATCAGCCTAATATTATAATGCACAAGAATGGCGCAATGGATCTTGTATTCAAAACAAAGCTCACATTAGTGAACGGTAATCTGAACGGAGACAGCGATTTCAATATCGCTGATGCAGTTACATTAAAGAAGTGGCTGCTCAACGATCCTGATGTGGAGGTGTACGATTGGTGGAAGGGTGATCTTGATTTTGACGATCAGCTTACCGGATTTGACCTGTGTCTTATGATGCAGGAGCTGGTCGATAAGACACCCGCAGGTCTTGTTGAACCTGATGAAGTATATGATTACAGAATGTATGCACGTGTAGTTGCAGATGATCTGAAAATGTATCTGGGACCCGATGAGAGCTACGGTGTTGTTGCTTCTATACCCAAGGATGCGCTCATACAGGAGATCGGCACTAAGAAAAATATCTCAGACTGGATGTATACTCAGTACAATGATCAGTATGGCTGGGTAAAGACTTTTGATAAAGAAACCAACACTCAGACTATCTTTTTTGAGGTAGCTGCAAAGAAGCCGGTCATCTATCTTTATCCGGAAGAGGCAACAGATGTTCATGTTGAACTTGAGCTGAAAGATGCTGATCTTTCAACAACATATCCTAAGTACAACAACGGCTGGGACGTTACAGCTTATCCTGACGGAGGACTTCTCAACAAGGCTGACGGCACTCACCACAGATCTCTTTTCTGGGACGCTGTAAACTGCCGCATGAGATTCGATTTCTCAAAGGGCTTCTGTGTTGCAGGCAGCGACACTGAAAGCTTCCTTAAAGAAAAGCTCACATACATGGGACTGACTGAGGATGAGATGAACG
Organism: Ruminococcus sp.; assembly: GCA_012718885.1. Taxonomy (GTDB): domain Bacteria; phylum Bacillota; class Clostridia; order Oscillospirales; family Ruminococcaceae; genus Ruminococcus. The sequence goes on from JAAYBK010000355.1 coordinate 2,245, forward strand.
AGTTCATCGTATATTGGCTGCCGTTAATGGAACATAACAAGTACAATCTCATCTCCTTCCAGGATGAGGCATATACAGATTCTGCAAAGCTGAATATAACTCCTGCACCGGACAGCATTTGCCGTATATTTATGACATATGTTCCTCTTGAAGAGTCTGTCAATATCGAACCACAGCAGCTTAAGACCTTTGAAAGAAAGGGTTTCACAGTTGTTGAATGGGGCGGCAGCGAAATAAAGCAATAATAAAAAGCCAGCGATAAGCGTGAGATTTATTTGGCAGTTATATGTTAGTTATTGAGGGAAACCCTTTTGAAAAAGGGTTCTCCCTCAAACTCCCTTCCTAAAACTTTCAGTTTTAA
>JAAYBK010000356.1 GCA_012718885.1 Ruminococcus sp.
TAGTATTGAAGGAAAATCATGATCTATCGACTCGAAAAAATGCCTGTAATCCTTTTTATCATATTTTTCATTATCCCATGGGTCGTATTCCATACGGTCATAAATATCGTTCTGATCGATTATCATGACGGTTTGCTTTCCCTTCTGGTATTTAGTGGTGGATGACTTGTATTTAGTGCCGTATGGCATTTTGGTTGAAACGTCTTTCATATCTGCCGGAGCCAGTAATATTATATCAGATCCGGAGTATTCCTCAAAATCATCTGGTATCCAGACAAGATCAAAGGTCGGGATAGTGCGGTCGATGTTCTCGTACTTGAACTTTACCTTGATATAGGTGAAAAGTCCGGGAAAGAAAATAAATATCACAAGTGCTGCTGTAAGTATCGGTGCTAAAACTATTGCGCCGATCTTTAATGGTAATCGCATATTTCCTCCATTTGGGTTAGTTCAGTTTTTTATAGAAATCGATAAATTCGGTAATTGTCTTAGGAGCTTCGTCGCTTTCAATGAAGGCAGAGGAGCCGTTCTCGTCTATGTACCACATATCTCCGGCAGCAAAGATACTGCTGTCATCGGGATCGCCTATGCCTATGCCGACAACGTAGCCGTCGTAGAAAACCATTGCCCACTGATTGGCGTCAAAGCTGAAATTCTCTGTGAAGCCCTCTTCCTTGGTGTACTTGCTCAGCTCATGTCCGACACTGGTATCGTTCTGAAGCTTTTTTATAGTATCATAGGCGGAATCGTCAACATTCTGGCTCTGGCTTTTATCTGAGCAGACGATGCAGTATGTTCCGTTTCTGTTGCCTTTTACAGTTATGTCCGAAATAGCAGCGGCTCTCTGGAGATCATCGGCTACGAGCGCATAGGCATTGATACGCTGTTTGCGTTCTTCTCCGGTTTTTGTTATGTGCTTTTCAGTCTCATTACTGATGTAATATTCACCTGATTCGCTGGTCAGATTCTCGTTTACAAAATTGAGTGTCTCGGCCAGTTCTTCATCAGACAGGCCGTATTTATCATAAATAGTTGTAGTTTTTTTCAGGTCTTCTATGTTCTCTATCTTGTCGAATTCAATGTTGATCTTTTCACCGTCAAGCTTATATGTGCCTGTATAATTGAGTGAATAGTCATCGGATGTGAGCGTCATGGACATTTCTGAGCTGTCCTTGAATTCCATGCTGGTCATATTTGAAGTAAAACCATCTGAGTCACATAATGTCCAGTTGCCTTCAACAGAAAGAGTTTTTTCGGAGCTGCTGGATTTCTTTCCGCAGCCTGTGAGCAGCACAGCGGCTGCTGTCAGTATCATAATATTCCTGATCTTCATACGACCTCCATTTAAAGCGGATGTTTGTTTTCGATAAAACTATCATTTAGCAGTTTGCAGAAAGAAGTATGGGCGGCGTTTCGCCGCCCGGTATATTCAGTATGTACCACTTCAGTTGCCTTTTCGTTATACTGCCGTAAGCGAGTTTACGAGTGTCAACGTGAAAGGCGAAGCCTTCGGCTTCAGTTTTTCATTTCAAAGTTTTCGCCAAGGATATCCTTGTTTGCTTCAAGTATAGGATTGATGCACTCAGCAAGGAACTCATCTACCTGCTGAGAGCTTCTTCCGGTATAGTTCTCAGGCTTGAGCACAGCCTCCAGCTCTTCCTTTGTTACCATGAACATAGGATCAGCCTCGATAAGCTCGCAGAGATTATTGTCCTTGCCGTAAACCTTGACCTGCTTGCCAGCTTCCATAGAGTAGTCCATGATACGGTCGTGGAGCTCCTGGCGGTTTCCGCCCTTCTTTACAGCGTCCATCATTATGTTCTCGCTGGCCATGAAGGGGAGCTCTGCCATAACTCTTCTTCTTATCATTTCGGGATATACAACAAGTCCGTCAGTAACGTTCATCATAATATTGAGGATAGCGTCAACGCCGAGGAAAGCCTCTGCTACGCTGATGCGCTTGTTTGCGGAGTCATCGAGAGTTCTCTCGAACCACTGTGTACCGGCTGTGAATGCAGGGTTGAGGCTGTCTATCATCACGTATCTTGCAAGAGAGGTTATTCTCTCGCAGCGCATAGGATTGCGCTTGTAAGCCATTGCTGATGAGCCGATCTGCTTCTTTTCACGGGGCTCTTCCATTTCCTTGAAGGACTGGAGTATACGCATATCGTTGGAGAACTTGCTGCATGACTGAGCAATTCCGCTGAGTACGGCAAGGACCTGAGAATCCATCTTTCTGGAGTAGGTCTGGCCGGATACAGGAACAACGCTGTCAAAGCCCATTTCCTCAGCGATCATTTTTTCGAGCTGCTTTATCTTATCAGTGTTGCCCTCGAAAAGCTCCATGAAGGAAGCCTGCGTGCCGGTAGTACCCTTTGAGCCCAGGAGCTTGAGTGTGGAGATACGATACTCCAGGTCGTTGAAGTCCATGAGGAGCTCATTGAGCCAGAGTGTAGCTCTCTTGCCCACTGTTGTGAGCTGAGCAGGCTGGAGGTGGGTATATGCAAGACAAGGCATATCCTTGTATTCGTTTGCGAATCTTGCAAGATTGCTCATTACGTTGATGAGCTTTCTGCGGACAACTTCAAGAGCATCACGCATGATGATAACATCTGTATTGTCGCCTACGTAGCAGGATGTTGCGCCGAGGTGGATGATTCCGGCAGCATCAGGGCAAGCCTGTCCATATGTGAAAACGTGAGCCATAACGTCGTGGCGTGTGATACGCTCTCTTGCTTCGGCTGCCTCATAGTCGATATCGTTGATGTGCTCTTCAAGCTGCTTTACCTGTGCCTCGGTAACAGGGAGACCAAGCTTCATCTCTGCTCTTGCAAGAGCCACCCAGAGCTTTCTCCAGGTAGTGAATTTCTTATCGGCTGAGAAGATGTACTGCATCTCCTCGCTTGCGTAACGTGTACAGAAGGGGCTTTCGTAGCTGTTCTTATTATTGCTCATAATAATTTCTCCTTTTAAGCGCAACAGCGCATAATAATCTATTATAATTATAGCATTTATGTGCCGGAATGTCAATCTCAAGCAGAAAGTAGTTGGAAGAAATAGGTGAGCAGTGTGAGAGCACTGTATCTGCCTTGAATATGCATCGTGATGAGCCCTGCACACTGCTTTCTGCGTTCTGATTTATGACGGCTAAAATTTTTTTCTTTTAACAACAAAAAACTTCGTCTTTTTTCGGCTTTAAAATCACTTATAAGTAATAGGGTGACATTATCGCATATGTATGATATAATATAATAAAAAACAGCCCGAAACGGAGGTCTTACCTATGAAACGTATTATGCTTATATTTATTGCTGCACTTATGCTGACCGGATGCTCCTCGAAAAAGAATTCCGATACTGAGCCGCCGGTGGAGAATGATGATAAAACTGTTGAGGATACCATCATCGAATACGATGCATCAGAATTCCGCCGGATAGATATGCCCCTGAAATTTGAGAGCGGCTCAACGACTGTGGAATTTGATTTCCTTGACCTGTATGAGCTGGGGATAGAGGAGAGAAGTCCCGATAGTATCCCCGAGGAAGAGATAGACCGTGCTTTTTCTGTCTTTTCCGATGAGTGGGTAACTGATGCTGTAAATAGAGCAGTGGAAAGTGCCACGAAAGGGGTGATATGGAATGTGAATATAATCGGTGAGAAGCTGTTCTTTTCAGTTGACCATACACTTGGTTTTATTGTTATCGCTTCTGATGAGCCAGAACATGATACTGTTGTAGATTATGAGATATACTGCTATGATATGGCCTCAAAGGAACTGGAAATGCTATATTCCTACAAGGGGAAAGAACCGCCCTTCGAGCTTAGTGATTACTTTGCCGGCGAAAACGGGGATATCTACTATCAGAATGATGACAGGCAGAACATTTACAAGATAGATAAGGACACCGGAGAGACCTCCGTGGTTTTTACCTCTGAGAAAGAGATAGCCTATCTCACCGGAGAGCCTGAGACCGGTAAGCCTATGGCTGCTGTGTACGATAAAGACGCTGGGGATTACTGCGGAGCCTATCTTATTGAAGACGGGGGCAGATTTGTGGATTCTGAGACATTGGAAGGCTACAGGAAAGAGCCTACCGTTGGAGTTGAGGACAGGTACGATGTGGTCACGGACAAGATAAGGCTCCATACCGGATTTTCGTCCTTTAATGTTGTAAGTATTACAGACAGCCGTATAACTCTCAGCTGGGAATCCGGAAAGCTGTTTACATTCAACTTCGACAAAATGGAGCTTTACGTCACAGAGGGAAGAGGCTTGCAGGGCATAGCTGCGGATAAAAAGGGAAATTTCTACTGCAAGGGCGGCGAGGATAACAGCATGAGGCTGTTCGTACCGGAGCTGGGTACGGCATTCAGGATATATGATGACAGTGTTAGCGGCTATAGTCCGGTGTTATATAAGGGAGTATCATTGTTCGTTGTGATGAGCAGAGATTATTCAGGTATTGAAAAACTTGCATTTATAAAGGAGGCTGAGTGATATGAAAAGATTTGCAGCATTATTTTTAGCAGTGCTTACTCTTGCAGGCTGTTCGTCAAAGAAGTCATCGGACGCTGAACCGCCGGTGGAGAACAATGACAAGGCAGTTGAAGAGGAGGTAAAGATCTACAGCAAGGACGATTTCAAAAAGGTCGATCTTGCTTTGCAGACTGCCCAGAAGGATATCGGCATACACCTGAACGAGCTGGATCTTTCAACCCTTGATTTCGGGGAAAAGCTTTCCCCCTGCAAGACGGTGGCTGATCCGTATAGCTATAAGTGTGAGTGGTCGGAGTATGAGAACTACGATCAGCTTTTCGAGGAAAGTCTGAAAACTCCCGCAAAGGGCAGGGCTGTCGATGCCGTGCAGTGCGGAAATGATATATATTTTTTTGTTAGCTATGATCCGTACTGCTATAGTATCCATTCCTTCACACTTTTCCGCTATAGTACAGAAACGGGAGAACTGAAAGAGCTGCGTTCCTTTGAGAGTGCGGACGATTCGTTTTCTCTTTACAACTATCAGGTGGTCGACGGCAGGATTTTCCGTGCCGACTTAGATAAAAACTGCGTAATGGAAATGGATCCGGAAACCGGTGAGGAGAGCGTATTCTACACCGGAAAGGAGAAACTCGACTATATCTTTGCGGCAAATCACGATCTTTCTGTAATAGAATACTCAGGGGAAAATGTCATAGGAAGGGTGATCGATGTTTCGACAGGAAAAGAAAAGGAATTTAATGCGGAAGATTATGGCAATCCTGGTATGCCTGCAGATCCGGACGGTAAATGGTGGACGGAGATAACTCCCGGAACAGAAAAAGACCTGGATATCGTTACTGATAAATTCCGCATCAGCACCGGACTGAGAACTTTTTCCGAAGCCTTCCTGCGTGACGGCAGACTGAGCGTTCTTGTTGATATAATGAATACAGGCTATTCTGAAAGCAGAATGTATACTTATGATCCGGATAAAATGGAGGTCTATGTGACTGATGTGTCCTCCCTTGGAACAATTGTGGAGTATGGCGATAATATTTTATTTATCAGATATGATTCAAATTATTCTGCGGAGACAGCTTCAAGCTCATTCGGCATAAGCTGCTTTATCCCGGAGATAGGTACTGCGTTTGATATATATAGTTCTGACGA
>JAAYBK010000357.1 GCA_012718885.1 Ruminococcus sp.
CCTTTCCGGCTGGCAGCTCCGTATCGCTTATGGTATTGTTCATCCATTCTGCAAGATAGGGGCCTGCCGGATACACATTCAGCACTCTGATATGCTCCTCCTCGTTCCAGATAGAACGTGGCTCCCACTTCTCGCCGTTGGTTCTTCTGTTGAGCTGGTAGCTGTAGCTCTCGGCATCATTGCTGATATCGTTCCATGTGATATCTATCATGTTCTCCTGATCCGGATCCTCCGAGCTGTTCATTATAAGATCCTGAACAGGCTTATCAACTACCTGAAGCTTGCGCTGGCCTTCCTTCATGAGGTTGCCCTCGCTGTCATAAAGCTTGCCGGTAACTATATACTCTCCTGCATCCTTTACATGGAAAGTAAGCTGATCCTCGTTCTTGTATACAGGGAACTCAGCCTTGCCCTCGTAATATGTGAGAGTGCCCTTTTCAAGCTCAACGTCAAAGTTGGTATCTGTTATAAGCTCCTCGCCGCTATAGACTGCAAGCTCTGCCTTGCCCTTGAAAGGGCCGTTGGAGTAGTAGTTGATCTCTGCTCCCGCAGTGATCTCCTTCTCGTTTCCGGCGTATACATAATACTCGCTGAGTATTGGGCCGAACCAGGTCACTTCAAACTGAGTAGTCTCTCCGTCCTCAGGAGCATCCTCTATTACCGGTGCTTCGATGACATTGAACTCTGTCTCGCCCTTTATAACTTCTTTTCCGTCATGCAGGCATACTGCCTCGATAGTGTACTTGCCGGGCTTTGAGGTATCAGCCTTGAAGCTGAGAGGCTCCGGTGTTACCACTGTCTTCTCAGGTACAAGCACTACCTTATCCGTCCTTGAAGCAACTTCCTTGCCGTCCTTCATGACTCTTGTCTTTATCTCCGCATTGTTCTCAACATTTGTAGCGTAGAGAAGATCTGCTGTTACACTGACCTCCGCATCTGTACCGGTAAATGCTGAGTATTTGTCGGTATTTACTGCAAGGCAGCTTACCTCTGTTGAGTAAACTGTATCGTCCTCGCTTATCTGCATATCTATGCGCTGTGATTTTACGACCACATCACCCTTGAGGAGCTCTGCAACTGCATATACTTCCTTGCCTGGCTCGTTTATCCTGAACTCGCCGGCCTCTATCTCGGCTGAAGTACCGCTCTGAGGAAGAGAAGCCTTGCTGACGTTCTCGTATATGGGATTGCCGTCGCTGTATACTGTGAACTTCAGGTCAAGCTCTGCGTCGTAATTGCTCTTATAGCCGATCTTTGTAACTGCCTTTACAGGCGCTGCACTTCCCGGCTTGCTCTCAGATGTGCTGAGAGATGTGCTGAAAGTTGTAACATTCACTGAATTCTCAAGGTCAAGTCCTGTGAGGAGCTCTATTGCAAGGGCAGTTGTCCTGACGCTTCCTGCAAAGCTTCCGTCAGTTCTCTCCGCCTTGCTCAGATCGTTCACAACTGTAGCTGCATCGAACTTCTCTCCCGCTGCCAGGAATGCAAGGTACTTGCATATAGTCTTATCTATACCGGAATCGGTATAGCTGTCGCTCACATTATCCTCAAGATAGCTGACAGGAGCTTCAAGTGCAGACATATCATAATTTCCTGCACTGAGGAACTTTCCGGCGTTATATACCACCATAGCTGTGAGCTCAGGGTCGCTGGCATTGTTATCCGCATAGGCAAATCCGCCGTCAGGAGCCTCTGTACTGAAAAGGTATGAGCATATAGCTGCTCCGGAGATATCTCCTCCGCTGTAGCCTGTCTCATTTATTGCTCCGAGCACAAGTGCTGAATCAAGCACATCGCTGGCATAATCCGGATAAAGGCCGAAGCCGCCGTCCTGATTCTGTTTTACCTCAAGCTTGCTCAGGTACTCCTGCTTTCCGGATGCAGCTGCAAGTCTTGCAGTCATATCCGTATTGCTGAATGATACCTTTTCCGAAAGCCACTGAAGGCTGTCATCATGTCCGCTCTTTTCAGCCTTACGGTAGGCCTTGAGGGCGTATGCAGTATCATTGACCGTTCTGCTGTCACCATAGCTGTTATCTGACGATTTCCTTGTGTCAAGATAAGCCGCAGCCTTATTTATCATGCCGCTGCGGATCTCCTTGGGATCCGGGGAGCCTGATCCATGGCTGCTTACCTTGATCATAGCACAGGTATTCACCCCAAGCACTGCGCTGAGGAATACAGAGATCGTCTTTCTGTTGATCTTCCTGCTCTTATGATCCATTTAACACCATCCTCCGTAAATATATTATAGATCGCCATAATATGGCAATTATATAATATTTTACCACTCCATTAATGATAAGTCTATCCATTTATTGTTATTTTCGCAAAATTATACGTATAGTATATAAATTTGTGCAAAAGGCTATAAATTGCTGTTCCGTAAACGCAAAAACGGATACACAGTAACGATACTGCATATCCGTTATGTTTATAAATTATACACATACTGATGAAAGTACATCTGGTATGAGAACTTCTGTAGTAACTATCCCCTTGTCAAATTTGAGATCGAATTCTCCGTTAAGATTACGGACACATTCCTGAACGTTCCTTATACCGTAGCCGTGTCCCTCCTCAGCCTTGCCTGATATGAACCTGTCACCCTCAGTAACGGGCGCAGTGGATGAAGAGTTCTTCACTATTATCAGAAGGTTGGTATTGTACGTCTTCACTATCGCTTCAACATTTTTCTTCTCGGAAGCTGAGGCTGCTTCATAGGCATTTTTCATAATGTTTGAAAATACCGTACATATATCGTATGAGGAGAGCGACAGTCCCTCCGGCATATGTCCTTTCCAGGTGAAATCCACCTTAGGATACTTGGCGGAAAGGTCATTTATAACGGCACTCACCAGATCGTTTCCGGTATCCACGCTTTTTTTCAGATCCTTTATCCTGTCTGTCAGTTCTGAAAGATAGGAGCGGCATTCATCCGTTTTTCCCTCATCGAAAAGCGTGCTCATACAGTAGAGGTGGCTCTTCATATCGTGGCGGAAGGCCTTTGTCTCCTCCTCTTTCTTCAGCAGCATGAGGTAATACTCTTCAAGTATGGCAGTCATTCTGCTGGCTGCTTCATTCTCCTTTTTCAGGATCTCGTTCTGGGATTTGTTGGAGATGAGCAGGACGATTATGACAATAAAGATAAGCGAACATATACCCATTGCCAGCGCTATCATATCACGGTTTGCCATATCGGAATCCGAGAATGCAAAGAGCTGTATGGACGTAAGATAGAAGACTATAGCTGCGCCGCCAAGTGCGAACATAAGCGTATAGCTCTTTGAGAACTGATATGTAATGCTCTTGCGCCGGCGGTACTTCGCCAGCATGAATATTCCCACAATTATGAACGTCGGCATATTCACGAGCTGATATGTAAGAGTTCCGCTGCGGACATTTGCTGTGTTCATTCCGAAGCCGTACATGATAAAGCCGTTTATTATCATGTCAAGTATGCAGATGTAGATATATATAACAAAGACATATACGATCTGGAGCTTCTTTTTCAGGATGCACAATGCAGAAAGCATGAGCAGCACTGTAAGGAACAGGCTTCTCGGCATTGCAGTCCATTGAACTAAAACGCCGAACAGGATAGTAGATACGACCGTAGTCCATATCATCCGCCTTTTCGACACATAGGCCAGGCCGAAAAACATGAATGCCACCGGCACAAGTTTCATATACTCCGTAAGATAGGAGAGCATCTCAAATAATAATTCCTTCATACCGCTGCCTCACACATACTTCGCATTGCTGCGGATGAATTCAAAGTAACTTGTTTTAAGCTGGCTGTACTTTCTTCGTGAGACAGGTATCTCATCTTTAAGAAAGTCCATAGACACGCTGGTCTTATTCAGTGCACGTATGTGCCCGAAAGCAACAGCATATGACTTATGCACCTGTATGAAGCTTCCGTCATCCAGGTCGGCAAGCAGGTTCTTGAGCTGCGCCTGAGCACAGATGACATCGTCTTTTGTATAGATATATGTACCGTCGCCGAAGGCTTCGAGACTGATTATATCCTCGCAGTTGACTGTTACCATTTCTCCGGCACTCTTTACGACTATCTTTTTATCCTGTCTGAGTTCGGAGCAGGTCTCAGCAACAGCCTCCTCCAGCATTTTTCTGTCAACAGGCTTTTCAAGGAAACGGAACGCCCTTACCCTGAAGGCGGCCTGCATGAATTCGGTATGGCTGGTAAGAAAGACTATATTGCTCTTGCAGCCCTTCTTTCTCAACTGCTCAGCGGTCTCCATTCCGTTGATACCGTTCATCTCGATATCAAGGAAGATGAGATCGTATATCCCCTCTGAGCGGACGAGCTCCTCGCCTGAAGAATACTCCTTGACATCGAATTCTATGTCAAGGGTTCCGAGTGCACTTATCAGATCGCCCCTGACAAGCGCTTCATCATCACATATTGCAATTTTCAACACCATTTAGATCACCTCCTTTATTGTAACATATGTAATAGATTTTTTCAAGAGTTTTTTAAAAAGTGTAAAACATTATACTTGAAAAAATTTATTCGTAAAAAAAATCGGACGGCATGAATCCGTCCGACCACTACAGGGTGTGTTTTTTGTAACTTTCTTTTAATAATGGATTATCTTGCACAGAGTTTATCCTTATGCGCTTTATCAAGTTGTTGATATTAATCTGGGGATCATAAGTAGGTGATTAACAGAAGATCTGGGGGTGAACAGATCTGAATGCTTGGACATTTACTGTATAGAGTGTGCATAACAGTATCAGGATCAGGAGTTATAAATCTCATGAAGCTGACCTTCTGAGCCGTGACTTATAATTCTTATGATAGAATATCGGTGGAGAGAACACCCGGATTGTATTACGATAATTGCTACGAGCCTTGCTACGTTTTATGGTGAGTTTGAGAAGTATTCAAAAATGACCGGAAGAATGCTTTGACATTCACAGCGGAGTGGGAAACATAGGGTGGAAGTTTCTCTGTTCAGGCCGTTTTTGAATACCGTCCCATAGAACGATGTCTGCATGGTTTTTTTGGTGAATCTGATGGAGAGTCGTTGTTAGATCTTTAATACATCCGTAAGAGCTATAAATTGGCTGTTAATATCAACAGCTTGATAAAACGCACATGATATTGAGTGTGACTCATTTTTGAGTTGTCCTCTGTGCTGATTATATTCTATCACAGCTTCAGGCATATTTCAAGAGGTTTTCGGTCATCGGTATTTTTTGGACGGTGAACGGTAGAATATGGCGCAGATGCGTGATTTTAAGCACCGTTCACCGCTGAAAAAACGCCGTTCACCGGAGTGGGATTTACTTTTTCACATTTTTATTGTATTATTAGTATAGCATTTTATTGCGAATAACTGTATGGAGGTGCTTCCAAATGAAAAGTTTGGTAGATTGGTTCTGGTGGATCTTCGGATGATATTCAATGGGGTGAGATCATTCGTATAATTCAAAAACGAATCAGAAAGAGCTCCTGCGGAAGCCTAATCCGCAGGAGCTCTTTTTCTTTAATCTATCGGTATTACAGGAAGCTCTATCGCTCCGGACTCATCTCGTTCAAGAAGACCGTCCTCCGTGTTTGCTGTAGGCAATTCCGGTGTCTCAGCCGGCGAATTATCGTCCGGTGTGAGCGCAGTTGCAGACTGACCTGCACTTGCTCCCTCAGTAACAGCCTGTACGGTGTCTGTTTTACTTTCATTTGCAGGGATAGTTCCTTCATCCGTAGTCTGCTGCTTTGCAGCCTCTGTTGTTCCGGCAGCAGCTTCTGTAGAAGCCTGCTTTGCATCGGAGCCCGCTCCGCCTTTATCCTTTTCACCGGCAGCTCCGCCCTCGGATGCTGCTTCCTCAGCAGTTGTATCCTCGGTTGCGGCAGTTTCAGATGTTGTCTCGGATGATGAAGATGATGAACTGTTTCCGCCGTTGCATGAAACGAGTGCGACTGACAGAAGCAGTGTTAAAACGATCAATGTTTTTTTCATATTTCCTCCTGTTGATTTCCTTTTTTTACTGTGATATAATATCCATGAGGTGATATTATGCGAATTGGTTTTATAGGTGCGGGAAAGGTCGGCTTTTCCCTTGGAAAATACCTTGCCGTCAACGGCGTTGAGATATCCGGCTATTTCAGCCGCAGCCGCAGCTCCGCAGAGGAAGCTGCCGGATTCACCGGCTCGGCAGTATTCGACGATCCGGGAACGCTTGCCGCACAGAGCGATACGATATTCATCACTGTCCCCGACGGAGCAATATCCTCCGTTTTCGATCAGCTCAGAGATCACAGCCTCTCCGGAAAGACGATATGCCATTGCAGCGGCGCTATGACCGCAGATGAAGCCTTCGGCGACCTTTCTGCATACGGCGCATACGGCTGTTCGATACATCCGCTTTTCCCGGTCAGCAGCAGATATGATTCCTACAAGGAACTGAAAAGTGCTTTCTTCTGTATGGAGGGCAGCAGCGCTGTCATAAATGACTGGAAGGAGCTGTTTTCCGGCTTCGGCAATCCTGTCCGTATCATCTCCGGTGATACCAAAAGAGAATACCACGCTGCCTGTGCCATATCCAGCAACCTTGTCTGCGCTCTTGTGGCAGAAAGCACTGAGCTTATGAATAAATGCGGCTTCTCCGGCGAGGAGGCTCTTGCCGCACTTGAGCCGCTTGCTATGGCAAATATAAAAAAGATATTCAGCGCCGGTCCTGTGGATGCTCTTACAGGCCCGGTCGAGCGCTGCGATATATCCACTGTAAAAAAGCATCTGGCCTGTCTGCCGGAAGGCTCCGGAAAAGAAATGTACCGGGCAGTATCCCTCAGGCTGACAGATACTGCTGCAAGGAAGCATCCTGACACCGATTACTCGGAAATGAGAGCTCTCCTCGGCAAGAAATAAATATATATTTCAGGGAGGCTCAAAGCCTCCCTTTTTTATCCTAATTCTCCGTGCTTTTCGTATTCAGCTACCCTGACTATCTCGTTTTCAGAGCCTACGAACACCACCTTCGGACGATGCGCCTTTATTTCCTCCGGAGTCATTGCCGCATAGGACATGATTATTACAAGATCGCCCTTCTGGCCAGCTCTTGCAGCCGCTCCGTTAAGGCATATCACTCCGCTGCCACGCTCTCCGGCGATGACATAGGTCTCGATACGGCTGCCGCTGTTGACATTGACGATATGTACGTGCTCGTACTCATAAAGTCCTGCTGCATCCATAAGATCCTCGTCTATAGTCACACTGCCCACGTAATTAAGCTCCGCCTGTGTTATAACAGCACGGTGGATCTTGCTCTTGAGCATAGATATCTGCATTGCACCGCCTCCTTATACGTCTTCTGTGAAGAAGTTATCGATAAGGCGTGTCTTGCCGATATATACTGCCATAGCGCAGAGCGCCGGGCGGTCAAGAGCCGTGATCTGCTGCATTGTAGCGCAGTCCACCATTTTTACATAGTCTATTTTTGCAAGAGGCTCTGCATTGATATGAGCCTTCATAGCGTCAAGTATAACAGCACAGTCCTTCTCGCCGCTCCTTACCATGTCCATACCCTTGAATATTGCCTGTGAAAGGACAAGTGCAGCCTTTCTCTCGTCAGCGTTGAGGTAGGTATTTCTTGAGCTCTTTGCAAGTCCGTCAGCCTCTCTTACGATAGGGCAGCCGATGATCTCGATATCCATGTTGAGATCGTCTACCATGTGGCGGATAACTGCAAGCTGCTGAGCGTCCTTCTTGCCGAAGTAAGCCCTGTCAGGCTTTACGATGTTGAAAAGCTTGGATACTACTGTGCAAACTCCTCTGAAGTGTACAGGTCTGCTGAGGCCGCAGAGCTCCTGTGTGAGAACTGTCATATCAACGAAGGAAGTAAATCCCTGGTGATACATCTCTGAGGGCTCAGGATTGAAAATAAGATCGCCGCCGTGTTCCTCAACGACCTTTGCGTCACGCTCAAGGTCACGGGGATAGCTTTCAAGATCCTCTGTGGGGCCGAACTGGATAGGATTTACGAAATCGGACACAACAGTCCTGTCATTGTCCCTGTGAGAAGCCTCGATAAGGCTTGCGTGTCCCTCGTGGAGGTATCCCATTGTGGGGACAAGGCCTACTGTGAGCCCCTGCTTTCTCCACTCCTTCACCTGTGCTCTTACTTCATCTATAGTCTTTACTATCTTCATTTTCATTCACACTCCTTCAAAAGCTGGCTGATGATCTCTTCGTCTACAGCATATGTATGCTCCTCTGCCGGGAAAGCGCCGGACTTTGTTTCGCTGATGTAGTCGTTGATGCCCTTACGCATGAGTTCTCCTGCCTCTGCGAAGCGCTTTACGAATTTAGCGGTATGGCCTGTGGTAAGTCCAAGCATATCCTGGTATACCAGTACCTGTCCGTCGCAGCCGTTTCCTGCGCCGATACCGATAGTCGGGATGAAGAGTTTCTTTGTGATGATCTCAGCAAGCTTTGCAGGTATGCCCTCCAGTACAACTGCACAGGCACCTGCCTCCTGGATGAGAAGTGCATCTTCTATCAGTTTCTTTGCCTTGTCATAGCTTTTGCCCTGTACCTTAAAGCCGCCGAATGCATTGACTGACTGAGGTGTGAGGCCAAGATGTGCGACTACCGGGATAGAAGCGTTGACTATCGCTTTTATCTGCTCGCAGACCTCTGCGCCGCCTTCAAGCTTTACGGCATTTGCTCCGCCCTCCTTTACGAGTCGTCCGGCATTTATAACTGCCTCCTGAACGCTCACCTGATAGGACATAAAGGGCATATCTGCCACGATGAAGGTATTGACTGCTCCTCTTGAGACAGCAGCTGTATGGTGGATCATATCCTCCATAGTAACAGGCAGGGTATTCTCATAGCCGAGCATTACCATACCAAGAGAATCACCGATAAGTATTGCGTTCACTCCGCACTCATCCATGATCTTCGCTGTGGTGTAGTCGTATGCAGTAAGCATCGTGATCTTATCACCGGATTGCTTCTGCTTGAGAAGTGTTGAAACTGTGTTTTTCATATTTTTACTCCTTAAAAAGATGTTACCTTTCTGACTTGCAGATAAGATACAAGGGTATTATAATACGGTTATGTGATAGTTTTGTGAATTTTCTGCCAAACTAAGTAAAAAAATGCCGTTTCCGGCTTTACTATGGGGGTATAACTATGCTATAATAACATCAGAAAAACAAAACGCCGAAGGCGGACAAGCAATGGGAGTCCAGAGGGTTGTTAATCCTCTGGCAGGTGGGTGTAAGAGGGAGGGCAGCGCCCTTCCTAAGAAGCAGTCCGGACAGCGAAGCAAATCCGGACGGACGCTCTGCAATTGTATGCCTCGGCTTGACCGACATATTTCCTTCCAATTATTCAAAGGAGGCTCCACTATGAACATAATTCAAATAAACGACAGATCACAAAAGCAAACTATCGCAAGACAGATCCTCGAAGCACTTCACGAATGGTTCGAGATGCCCGAAGGCCGTGAACAGTATATCTCAGAAAGCGCAGATCAGCTTTTCTTTGCAGCATATGAGAATGATTCTCCCGTAGGCTTCATCGCTCTGAAAGCCACCAGTCCCCATACCGCAGAGATTGCTGTTATGGGCGTACTGAAGGATCATCACCGCAGCGGCATAGGCGCTATGCTGTTCAATGCCGCTAAAAACGCAGCCGCCGAACAGGGATATAGCTTCATTCAGGTCAAGACCGTGAAAATGGGCGTATATGAGGACTACGACCGCACCAACCGCTTCTATCTCAGTCTCGGTTTCAGGGAACTGGAAGTGCTCCCTATATGGGACGAGGCCAATCCGTGCCAGATATACATAATGTACATTGGCAGCAAGGAGTGAAGAAAATGCTGACTTTAAGGCCTGCAAACCTTGACGATATAGAACAGGAATATCTCTTCGTAAAGGATATACCCGCCGACGAGAACGGCTACATAAACGAATGGCACGGGATATCCCGTAGAAAATTCGACAAAGCCCTTGCCGTGATGATAGCACAGTCAGAGGGAAGAGAGCTGCCGGATGGTTATGTTCCGGCAACATATTATTTCCTGTGGGATAACGACACTATCGTGGGGCAGTTCCATTTCCGGCATTTCCTCTCACCGTCACTGGTAAGCGGTGCCGGACATATAGGCTACTACATCGCCCCCGGATACAGGGGAAAAGGCTTCGCCTCTGCCGGACTGAGACTGCTTATGAAAGCTGTCAGAGATACCGTCCCCGAGAACGAGTTCTATCTCAGGGTAAACGCAGACAATCCGGCATCCCTCAGGGTGATGCTGAAAAACGGCGGATATATCCACCATAAGGGCTGCGATAAATACTACGTGCGGATACCAAAGGAGACCGTAAAATGATATTGCTTATACTTGACGCACAAAAGCTCATCACCAACGATAAGCTATATAACTTTCCCGTATTTGAGAGCCGGGTGCGGCAGCTCATCTCCTGTGCCCGTGAAAACGGGACTGAGGTCATCTTCGTCCGCCATGATGACGGAGAAAACGGCCCTCTGAAAAAAGGGACAGAGGGATTTGAGATATACAACGGCTTCCGGCCGCTGGAAAATGAGCGGATATTCGACAAGACCGTAAATAGTCCTTTCCGTGACACCGGACTGCTGGAATACCTCCGTGAAAAGGGCGAGGATACTATAATGCTCGCCGGCCTTCAGACCGATTACTGCATGGATGCCGCAGTGAAAGCCGGTTTCGAGCACCGTTTCCGCATGGTCATCCCGGAAGGTACGAACTCCACCTTCGACAACGGATTCATGTCAGCCGCCGATACCTGCCGTTATTACAATGATTTTATGTGGAACAGGAGATATGCGGAATGTATCCCCTTCGACAAGGCTCTTGCCCTGCTTAAAGAATAAAAAAAGTCCTTATGGAGACTGTCTCCGTAAGGACTTTTTATTTTGGTCAGGCTTATAAAATCTGACATAAGTGCGATGCTTATATAGCAGTTATATGTGAGATATTGAGGGAAACCCTTTTGGAAAGGGGGTCGGGGAAGAACCTTTCCTCAGAAAGGTTTTCCCCGAGTAGCTGGCATATACTGCTATATGAGTATCACACATATCCGGTGTTTTTATATAACACGCTTTCTTACAATGCTCTGCACTGCGAATTTACCGCTGGTAGCTGCAAGCGGAAGTCCGCCTGTAGGCTGGAGCCACTGGCTGGCAAGAAACGCATTCTTTATACCGGGTACAGAGGATTTCAGGTATATGCTCTTCTTGCCCTCTACAGGGATGAAGCTCATGTATGAGCCCTTGAAGGCTCCGCAGTAGCGCTTGAAGGTGATCGGAGTACAGGCGCTGAGGAACACAAGCTTTCCGTTCAGTTCAGGATACTTCTCTGTAAGTCTGCGGAGCAGTTCCTCTGAAATGCGCTTCTTTTCCTCAACATAGGCGCTGCGGTCTGCATGGAGCTCACGCCAGTGATCGTAATCAGTCTCGTCCTGCATTATGGTACACTGTATAACTCTCTTTCCATCGGGATAAAGCGACTTGTCATAGTCGTAAAGCCTTGTGGAAACGAAGTCGTACTCCTTTCCGGCTGCGGTATACGGCTCGCACGAGAACAGCTCAGAACCGCTCTCCATGGAGATTTCATCTGTTCCCACGATACCGAAGGCTGCTATGAATGCAGAGGATACCGGATAGCCGCTGCGGTCCTTATAAAGCTTTTTCAGCTTCTTCGGAGTGTACTTCTTATCGAGTATGTGGTTGAAGGTAACTATCGGATCACAGGCAAAAAGAAATGCGTCGGCAGTGACAACATCGCCGTTTTCAAGAGTTACTGACACTATATTTCCCTTCTGGACATCGGATGAGGCAACAGGCGAATTCAGGAACACCTTTCCGCCAAGGGACTCAAAACGCTCACGCATCCTCTTTATAAGTCCCATTGAACCACCCTCGGGGATAGCAGCGCTGCCACTGGTGAAGAATCCGTATGAGGTGATGAGAGATACCGCACTGTGATGCGGCTCATAGTAGCTGCGGATCATCTTCTGTATCGCAGGATGCTTGAAGTGCTCTGCAAGCTGTACAACAGTTTCCTTGCCGTGCTTCATGAGCACTCTTCCCATTTCAGCCATGCTCATGCTGAATTTTATGTTGGCTATGATACCCATGTCAGCCATTGACTGCTCGCTGGGTACTACCACACATTCCGCACGCTTTACGCTGTCAAAGAATTCATTGATCGCCGCTTCGTCCTCCGGAGATACCTCCAGGAATTCCTTCCTGGATCTTTCGATATCTCTCCAGAAGCAGAGCTTCACGCCGTCAAATTCCCCTCTGTAGAAGAAATCCTCTCTGTAGAGCTCTATATCCTCTCCGAGAACACCGATATTGTTCCAGAGACCTCTCAGCTTCTCGCCCGGGCGACAGCCTGTGAGCCAGTGCATACAGTTATCTACAAGATAACCGTCTCTGTACCAGCCTGTACACTCTCCGCCCAGAACATTGTTCTTTTCGTATATTTCTACCTCAAGATCCTGCTGCAAAGCATATATGCCTGCGCTCAGACCGGATATGCCTCCGCCTATAATAACAACTTTTTTCATAATTTTACTCCTTAATAAAGCTTATGCAGATACCATATCCGCAATATCATCTGCTATCTCATCCAGTGCCGGAAGCATATCTGTTCTCTTTGGTATTACCATACCTATGGATACTCCGTCACGGGATACGGCCTGGAACGAATACTGGCCGAAATATCTGAAAGTACCCGTTACAAGCTCTCCCTCACGGCGTATCTCCGTAAGCTCAAGCAGCTTCGGCGAGAAGAAAAGACTGAGCTTCAGACATTTTATCAGTGCTTCTCTCACTGTCCAGAATATAGTGGTATCCAGCCCCAGCTCATCTACCGCCCTGCTCTCCTCTTCTGAGAGGGTGAGGCTGTTCTTCATCTCCTGTGACAGCTCTTTTTCCATATCTATACCTATGATGAGCTCATCGGGATATGCCACCGCTGCGGCAGCTCCTCCGGTATGAGTAACTGTCACCTGGAAGCGTCCTCCGGGCTCGTTCAATGCAAGAGGCTGGCTGAACACTCCCTTGCTGATGCTTATATCGCCGATATCAGTACCGGCCAGCTCGGCAACCGCCTTCTTGGCAGCATATCTCCCTACTATAACATCATCTCTGTGCGAGGGCTTTCTTATGGGGGATATGTATTTCATATCCTCGGTATCAAGGAAGGAAAGATCTTTCAGCTCACATCCGCCGTTCTTTCCGGCATAGGTGAATACAGCCCTGTATTCACTGTCTGTTGCTCTGAATCCAAGTCCGCAGCTCCTGCTGTTTATTTTCTGTTCCATACTGACCTCCTTACTGCACTCCCGAAAATGGAATGCCCTCATTTGCACATATACGCTGTATAGCTGACTTTCCGCTGACCAGTGCGTCCGGGAGACCTCCCATTACGCTGAACCACTGTCCGGCAGCGTAAAGTCCGCTCAGTCCTTTTATTATACCGCTGTGATACATCTTTGATGTGGCCGGAGTGAGCATGAAGCCCATATATGCTCCATGATATGCTCCGCAGTAGCGCTCATATGTCAGCGGCGTGGTAACATCGCACATCACCACTTTGCCCTTCGTCTCAGGGAAGAAACGATACAGATACTCAAGATATGCCTCTTTGATCTCTTCCTTTTTGCGGAGGTATTCCTCACGGGACAGACCGTACCATTTGCTGTAGTCGTATACGGTAAGGCCGGTCTTAACGACGCTGCATCCCTCCGGAGCGAAGTTCTTTTCGCTGCAATAGTTTGTGAAGAGCACGCTCTCTATAGTCTCGCCGGCTATCTCACGCTCATCTATGGCATATATCATCTTTGAAGGATATGCCGAAAGATCACATTCAACTCCGAAGGCTACCTGAGCTATGCTGCTTGTCCGGAAGCCCTCGCCGGTGTAGAAGCTGTCCAGCACCGGATCGCTGTACCTGCTTTTCAGCAGCTTATGGAGAGTGATATCCAGATCGCAGGTGGGCACTATATAGTCGCCGCTCACCGCTGTTCCGTCCTCAAGGACTATCCCCTCTACCCTGCCGTCATTGACTGTTATCTCAGCCACGGCCTTTCCGCAGTTCAGGACGCCGCCAAGGCTCAGGAAGCAGGCCTTCATATTGTCAGTGATACGCTGTGAGCCTCCTGCCGGCCAGCCTGCATGGCAGCCTGCCAGTGCTCCGAGCGTTACCAGTACTCCCTGCACCAGATTATCCTTGAAGGAGAACGAGAGTATCGCCTTCCTTATAAGCTCCGAGCTGAAGCGCTCTGTGTACTCTTCTGTGGTAAGGCTGCTGACCTTGTTCAGTGCCTTGAAGAGCTGCATCATATGCTTTATATGATCCCGACGCTCAGCAGGATCCATTATATCCATAGGCTTCCTTGCCGGTACCTCAAACGAGCTCAGGTCATTTATTATGGCGATAAGCTCATCTATTGCCTCCGAATCCTCCGGGGAAAGCTCCTTGAGATGGGCTGAAAGTTTATCGGTATCACGATACCAGTACAATCTTCTGCCTTCATGCTCGATAACGGAGAATACGTCTGCAAATGTTATATCCTCATTTCTGAATGCGCCTGTTTCCAGCCACACATCATTTATCGCTGTACCGGGCTTTACTCCGGTGAGCCAGCTTATTGAGCCGTCTATGGTATAGCCCTTTCTCTTCCAGGCTATACATTCACCGCCGGCATTTATGTTCTTTTCGTATATCTCGCAGCTGAATCCGTTCTTCAGGGCGTATATGCCAGCCGAAAGTCCGGATATACCTGCGCCGATGACAATTACCTTTTTCATCATACTGCCTGCCTGTCAAGAAAGACCGATCTGTCCATGAACTCGTCGCAGTCATGGCCGCATATGACCTGATCGCATTTTCCCGAGATAAGGTTAAGCCTTTCCAGCGAATCGGCTGCCTGCTGCTTCTTGAACGGATAGGGCGGCACTCTGTTGGACTTCATATTGTCCCATGAGTATACTGCATCGCCTGTGAGGAGAAGTCTCTTTTCACGGCCTGTGAGTATCAGGGACTGATGTCCGGCGGAATGTCCCGGTGTCTGTATAAGCTTCATGCAGGGCATACCGTCTATGTTCATATCCTCAGATGTCCAAACAACATTGGATGCGTCCTTCAGAAAATCGTGATCCTGTACCTTGTATTCAAAGCTGCGCTCCGAGCCCTGTGCGTATTCATACTCCCTGCGGTTCACATACAGCGGAACATCGGTGCCTTCAAACACTCTCAGGCCTCCGGCATGGTCGAAATGGAGATGAGAGCAGATAACGCCTTTCAGATCCCCGGGTTTGATCCCGTGCTCTGCAAGCTTGCTTCTGAGCATATGCTCAGGGTATACCTTAACGTCCATGAACACCACCAGGTCTTCCATGATAGCCTTGATATCGCTTATAAACAGAGTGTTGAGACCTGTGTCGAAAAGGTATATGCCGTTTTCGGTATATATCAGATAAGAGTATACTTTAAGTGCCTCTTTTTTGTATTTGAATCCCACCTCGCCCATAAACATGGGGATCACATTGGAAACATGATTCATTGTTATGACCTCCTGTCAGCTGTGAGTTTGCAGAAGAGCTTGTTGGCTGTATAAAGGCAGCCGAAGAATCCGAATGTAGCGCTCCAGTTGCCGGTGACATAAATGCCGGGCAGCTTTTTGTCTATACTGTAGATAAGGTTTGCATCAAGGTTGTTCCTTGCATTGCGCTTCCAGCCGAATACAGCTCCGTTTTCATTGAGGGTGCGGTTCTCTCTCTCAGAGGGAGAACATACACATACCGGATGGATAAGCTCCTTTCCGATACAAAGCGTATCGGATATCTCACTGATGAGCCTTTCGTTGTCCCACTGAGGCTGGCTGCTGTCTGTAACGCAGGTCAGCATAACGCTGCACTCATCAGATTCAAGGGTGGACATTATGTAGCCGTCTGCTCCGAGGCGTATGTGCTCCATGCGGCTCAGCGGAACGTCTGTCCGGAAGTAGTAGCGGTATGCGGAAGGACCTGTCTCCATGCCGAATATCTTCCTGAAAGAAGTATCATTCATGCCGGTATGTTCGCAGTACTCTTCAAGTATCCTGCGGAAGCTGCCTGCGAATATGACCTTATCCGCCTCTGATACAGCACCGCTGCCATCATACACAGTATATCTGCCGCTCTCATCGTCTCTTCTTATCCTTGAAGCCTGTATGCCGGTCATTATATTTACATTTTCCATACCGGCAGCCTTTTCCGCAAGCTTTTCCGTAAGGGCTCCGCAGTCCATATAGTATGCGCCTTTTCCGTAGGTGGCAGCAAGCGAAGCAAAAGTGAACGCTGAATCCGCATCGGTAACTCCGCCGTAGGACGGACCAAGGAATGAGAGAAGAGCTATCAGCTCCTCATTGCTGAAATACTTCTCCAGGAAGCTCCTGAAGGACTTTCCGGCAAGCTTTACAAAGTAGCCCTTGATCTGCCTGTCGTCGTCGGAATAAAGCGCCTCTGCGAAATCTGTCATAAAGCCGAAGTATGCTCTGAGTCCCTCTGCCTCCTCCGGGAATATCTCGCAGAGCTGACTGCACTGTTCATCCAGCCGCAGTGAAAGCTTATACTCCCTCTGTCCCGAAAGGATCCTCACTGTATCTGCACTCCGGAGCAGGCCTTCATCGGATATGCCGAGGCCCCCGATGATTCCTGCCAGCAGTCCTCTGTCCGGAAGGCCGATGTGGTGTGCACCGTAGGGTGCGCCGCAGCCCAAATTCCGGAGATATCCTCCGCAGTGCGTATTCTTTTCGATAAGATCTATCTGTTTTCCCTCAGCGGCAAGCAGGGCTGTTATGAGAAGGCCTGATATACCGCCGCCGATGACTGTGTATTTTTCTTTATCCATATCCATTTTCATCCGAGATAATGTGTGCAGCTGCACCTGAATTCTGTTTTTTCCTCTTTCAGAACATCTATTTCTGTTTTGACATATTTACCAAAGCGCTTCTCAACAGCGGCGCAGTATCTGTACTTTGAAGCCTCATCAGCCTTTATAGCTGTGTACGGCACGCCCTCTATGTTTATCAGAAGTGCCTTTCCGGAAGCATCTTCGGTCTGGCGGAGACATATCTCGCCGGCCTGTCCGATGGATTCTATCCACATATGAAGGGGAACGCTGATCTCTCCTTCTATCCCCTTGAATCTGGGATGGCAGCTTACATTGCTGCCATTCAGCTCATATGTATCGATATAGACCATATTATTTCCCTGTGGAAGAAGTTTCTCACCCGATAACATAGGTCAGTTCCCCCTCCGCAGCACGCTTGCCGTCAACAGTGGCAGTTGCTCTTACCTTGACGAATTTTCCAAAGCGTGAAATAAGCTCGGTCTTTATGACAAGCTGATCACCGGGGTATACTGCCCTTACGAACTTAAAGCTGTCCACGCTGGCAAGCATACCGCCCTTTTTCCTGTCAGTCTCCTCCGGATCGTAGAACAGGAATCCGCCGGTCTGTGCAGAAGATTCTATAATGAGCGCTCCGGGATAGACCGGGTGCTCAGGGAAATGGCCTGATGCCCAGGGTTCATTCACGCTGACGTTCTTTACGCCTACCACATACTTTCCGTATTCGTATTCCTTTACACGATCGATCAGCAGAAAAGGATTTCTGTGCTGAAGCACCTGTATGATCTCTTCTATAGCTATCTCGTTGTTCATTACTATTTCTTCCTTTCGATTATTACTTTTCAGACCTCTGCAAGGGCATCCATGCCTGCTTTTTCAAGTTCTATGAGCTCATCTGTGAGCTTCAGCAGCGGCTCCTTGTCTATCTCTTCAGCCTCTGAGGCTGCATCCAGGAGCTTTGCAAATGTCCTCCATTTCCTGAAGCTCTGGGAGTATACTGATGACGCCCTGGCTATACAGGGGAGATCAAGTATCCTGTTGGCTTCGTCAAGGAACTGGCCGTACATACGTCTGAAATTGCCGCCGCCTGTTCCGACACGCTCGAAAAGCACACTCATCATGTAGCAGTTCTCACGGAGCAGGTCTGCGTCCATTTTGCCGAACCATCTTTCAAATTCCCTGCGGAATACCCTGAGGCCGTCATGTCCCATCTTGAATGCATACGGATGCATGATCTTGTGTACATTGCCTCTTATAGCTTCCCGCAGCATAGGCTCGTAGTCAATATTGCCGTCGTTGTTGAAGATAATGACCTTCCAGCGGTTAGACGGCTTTATAGGTGCGTCCTGGGAATCCCTTGCAGCTTCAAGCTGACTGAGCGGGACCTTTATGGGCTCCCACCACATATAGTCCAGAACATAGGCGTTTTCCTCGTCATAGCCTATCATTATCAGCGAATGCAGACCGAAGTGGAAAGGCCTTTTAAGGTTTAGCTTATCCTTTATGTAGTCAAGCTTCATCATGTCGACTTCGAGTATTACCGGAAGACCCATATCGATGAAGCTTTTGGCCGTCTCCATTGCCTCTGCACTGTTGTCAGACGAGCCTTTAAGCAGCTTTCCGCCCAGCACATTGACGATCCCCTCTTCAAGGCACTCATTTCTGCCCGTAAAAAAGTGGTATCTGACAGAAGTGTATTTCTGATAGGTGAAACCAAGCCCGCCTGAAAGTCCGAAGCAGAATGCCTCGGAAAACGGATATCCGGCCGCATTTGTCAGTGTACGGAGGGCTGTTGTTGCACAATGAGAGCCGATACCGTGGTGTTTTGCTATATTTTCAAGTATCATTGCCTTTATCTCCGTTCCTGTAGTATTCATCCTGCCATACCGCCAGCGTTTCAGCTTCAGCATCAAATATCTTTGCGAGCAGTTCAGACTTCACCCCACCCGTATCAGATACTATCTCATCGTAAAGCTCTCTTATCCGTTCACCGCACTTATCAAGCGCTGCAATGTCCATATAGGAACGGAGAGCTCTTATCCAGTATGTCAGTTCTTCATACTCCGGTATGCCTTCGCCGGCTGCTGCAAGCTCCGCAAGCTTCACCGGATCATACCAGAAGCTGCTTCCGGCGGGAGCGGAACCCAGACGCCTGATATTGCGGAACATATGCCTGAGGCCGTTTTCCGCAAGTTCCTGTTTGTCCCTGAACACCGGAGCCATAAATCTGGGGCTGTTCATCATATACCAGGGCCTTGTACGGTTTATACGGTCGCTGCCCACTGTAATGACCTCTTTCTCCACCGGTGAGATTATATCGTAGGTATGGTCGTCATGCACCTTGCAGACGATAGCCAGATACTCCTTGTCCTCCCAGCGGACGTATATCATCGGAGGAGCGATATTTATAGCGGAATTCCTCTTGATCTCGCTGTAAAAATTCTCCTCGTCGGTGTGGCAGTATTCCTCAAGATATATACCTGTACAGCTGCACAGATCGCTGAGCCACTCCTCATTGAAAAGCCTTGGCTTTCCGAAGAGTATCCCTCTTTCATAGCAGCAGCCCATAATATACATCTGCTCCTCAGTAAGAACGAATCCGTCTGCACAGAGTTTTGTATGTGCCGCACTGAATTCCGGTCTTATGGCTGTATGCAGTATAAATTCCTTTTTCAGGCCGTTCTTGATCCTGATCTCCTTATCGTTCAGCATAATATGATAAAGCCTTTCCCATACTCTTCTATCTTTTCCCTGATACGGCTGTCGATCTCTTCAGGCATTTTAAGGAGCATCCTGTCTCCTCTCAGCACTGCATTCTCGGTCTCAGCCGTAAAGCATACCTTTCCGCTCTCGTTCCTTACCGTATAGGTGAACTCAAGTCTTGCGGCTCCGGTATACCTGAGATACACGCTTATCTCCACATTCTCGCCGGCAAATACAGACTGCTTATACTTTCCGTCCACATGGATCACAGGGAACCGCAGCGCGTGTTCCTCCATCCAGCTTACAGAATATCCGAGGATATCCTCCATGAGCTGTATCCTTGCCTCCTCGAGCCAGCGGAAATAATTACTGTGATGTACGACTCCGTAAAGGTCAGTATCGCTGAATCTTGCCTTTGTTCTGTAGATATATGCTTCCATGACATTTACCTCGCCGTATATCCGCCGTCTATGACTATGCACTGTCCGGTTATAGCCGGATTGTCTGCCAGCATCACTATGGCCTTCACTACCTCATCGGCATTGACCCTGCTCCTTGGCAGCATAGCCGTAACGGTCATCCACTCACGCTTCTTCTTTACCTGCTTCTCCACCTTCTTCAGGAAGTCGGATCCGAAAAATCCCGGGCACACACAGTTTGCAGTGATCTTTCTGCTGCCGTAGTCAAGAGCCACGGAACGCATGAGATTTATGACTGCTGCCTTTGAAGCACAGTATGAAGCGGATTCATAGGTACCTACGATACCGTACTGCGATGCAACTGCGATAAGGCTTGCGCCCTCTGCCGCAAATGGGATAAGATGATGCAGAGTTCTGTAAAGACCGGTAACATTTACGTCCATAGCCTGGGACCATGCCTCAGGAGATATATCTGTAACGCTGCCGTAATTGAAGATGCCTGCCGAATATACGAACACATCGAAGCTGATGCCGTTCTTTTCGAGATATGCGGCTACACTCTGCACATCCTCCTCATTTGTTACATCACAGTGTATGTATTCACCGTTTGCCGGAAGCTCCTCCGGCTCCTTTATATCACAGAGCAGCAGTCTGTCATCACGGAAGGAATCTGCTATGCTTCCGCCGAGAAGTCCTGATGCTCCGAACACGATCACATTCCTGCTCACGCTGTAAGACCTCCGTCAACTACAAGTACCTGTCCGTTTATATATCCGGAGCAGTCAGATGCAAGGAACATTGCTGCGTTGGCGATATCATCAACATCGCCTATCCTTGAAGCAGGGATGTCCTTTATGATCTTCTCCTTCATCTTGTCCGGGATG
Source organism: Ruminococcus sp. (assembly GCA_012718885.1). Lineage (GTDB taxonomy): Bacteria > Bacillota > Clostridia > Oscillospirales > Ruminococcaceae > Ruminococcus. The sequence continues at coordinate 20,927 of JAAYBK010000357.1, forward strand.
GTATCCAGCATCTCTGTAAGGATATATCCGGGAGCAATGGCATTGACGTTGATATTCTTTCCGGCGACCTCCTTTGAAAGGCTCTTTGTGAATCCGATAAGGCCGGCCTTTGAAGCGGAGTAGTTGGTCTGTCCGGCCATACCGGCAATACCGCCTACAGATGTCATGTTTATGATCTTGCCGCTGCGGTTTCCGATGAAATGAGTGAGGAACTGCTTTGTTACATTGAATGCGCCTGTGAGGTTCACTTCAATTACCTTTCCCCAGTTATCGCCTGACATGAGCATCATATATCCGTCCTTGGTGATACCGGCATTGTTTACCAGGATATCCACCTTGCCGAAATCGCTGAGGATCTGCTTTGCTGCTGCCTTTATGCTTTCGATATCAGATACATCGGCACAGTAGCCCTTTACCTGAACGCCGCTGCCGGCATATTTTACCTCAAGCTCCTCTGCTCTTCCCTTTGAAGATCCGTAGATGAATGCTACATTTGCACCATGGGAAGCAAAATTCTCTGCGATAGCTCTTCCTATGCCACGGCTTCCGCCTGTTACTACAGCTGTTTTTCCAGTGAAATCAAACATAGTGTGTCTCCTTTATTCTCCGAGTACGAAGGCTTCTACTGTACCGGACATCTCTGTTCCAAGGACCAGCACCTTCTCATAGCGCTTATTCTTTACAAGAACTGAGCCGAGGATAACGCTTGATACTGCACTTGCACCGAAGCTCTCGCCCAGCATATCCCTTGCGTTGATGACCTCACAGCCGCTGCCGAATATCTCCTCTACAGCTGTCTTCTCGTCCTCGCTTACTGATGACTGTGCAATATTTGAAAGAAGCACAAGATCGATGTCCTCAGCTTCCAGCTCAGCCTTTCTGAGAGCCTTCTTTATAACTCTTGTATATGCTGATACCACATCTCTGCCTGACTGATAGAGCGGTGAGAAACCGATACCTGTCTCTGCGTCTCCGAGAATACGTCCGTAGATCTCACGGGCTGAATCCTCGCTCTCAACTACTACTCCTGCAACGCCTTCTGATATAACATCGCCGCCGAATTTCTTTACTGCTGTTGAAGCAACAGGGCTGCAATACTCATCGCCGCCGCATACCACGATAGCGTTATCAGGCTTCTTCTCCACCTGTCTCATGGAATATGACAGAGCGTTGCTACCCATAAGAAGGGTGCTTGGTCCCTTGAGGCCGAAGTAGAGAGCCACGTTTCCGAGAGCTGCGTTTGATACTGTATTTGCGAAATCCATAGGACTTGCCAGCTCAGGTGTCGGGAGAAGTCTTCCGAACTCAATGTTGAGATTGATCGAGCCGTAGTCTGTATTCATGATTATACCTGTATTATCGCCCTTCTCACAGCCTGACATCTTAAGGCAGTTATCTGTTACAGCCGCACACATACGTCCGAAACGTCCCATACGTCTGATCTTTCTCGGATCCAGTGAATGGCTGAAATCGAGCTCGCCGCCTGTAGGCTTCTTTCTGCTGTCCCAGCTGTTGAGTATATCTGACTCTGTGCTGCCCATCTCTGAGATCATTCCCCAGCCGGTTATTGCTGTTTTGCACATACTTCATTACATCCTTTCCATTACGCCTGACTTCTCAAGCTCCTTTATTCCCAGCAGGGCTGCTGTAAAATGTGCATTGCCCCAGCCGGCTATCTTTATCCTGTCCTTCTTCATGCAGGACACAGGGTTTTTCATATTGTCACGGCAGCTGAATGCCCAACCGGCAAAATTTCCGCAGCCGTACTGTCTTATAAGTTCATCGTAGCCTACCACCTCGGTGATCTTTGCACCGCCGAGAAGTTCTGAGGCGTTCCTTCTTATCATATCCTCATCTGCGCTCTCGTCGTAGTAGATATCGGCTCTCTGGAAGCCGCCGCTGCTCCATCTTATCATCTGGATGATACCGTACTCGTCAGCCTTGTCAGGAACTATGAACTCGAAATCCGTATCCAGTTCCTCATCCGACACATACATCGTCATAAGCCTTACTCTTGACTTGCTTGTATCAGAAGCCTCGATCAGCACATCGTATCCCAGTGTTTCGCCGCCGGCAGTCAAGGTCTTCTCAGCTTCATTGATGACTATATCGTCAAAGCTGCTTACCTTTATCACCTTTTCAGGATCCTCGCTCTTTATGAGCCATGCGGCCATATGCTCGAGGCTATCAGTATGGCAGCTGCTGTCAAAGACTTGTCCGGAAATGTAGCCTGCCGCTGTATTCAGGGAGATATCCTTTCTCGGCACGAATGCTCCGAGGACCTTATTCCACTCCTCTGAACCGGAGAGCTTCTCTGCAAAGCCGCTGTAATCCTTCATAAAGTTCTTTGCCATAACTGAAGAAGGAGAGGTATTCACCTTGAAGCCGCTGTGTACGCTCAGCTTCCATTCAGCACCTATACTGCTCAAAGTATCCGAAAAAGCGGCTGCCGCTTCATTTCCGGCACCGGATATATCTGCAAGGCTGCGGATAAACTCATCTGCTCCTCTGTCTGCCTTGTACCTGTGAGCGGAGGTCCTTACCGAAAAGCCGTGACCGGGCTTCTGCTCAACATCGTACCCCAGTTTCTCAGCGGCCAGCGCCATCATACCGTCTGCACTGTCGCAGCAGTAAAATGTGATGTCCTTGATATTACCGGTGCTTATGCGCCTGTGCTCAACGCCGTTCATTTCAAGGAATCGGCTGAGCGAAAGAGCGGTTATATTATTGCCTATGATAACGACCATAGTCCTTACCCCGCATATCTTCTGAGCACTATGCTGGCTGTATTTCCTGCAAATGCAAAGGAATTGGATATTACATAATCAACAGGACGATGAACTGTCTCTGAACCGATGATATGGATACCGCCCTCTGTTTCAAGCGGCTTGTCCAGTCTGAATGTACCGGGCATGAACTGATGCTTGAGTGCCAGTGCGGATATAGCAAGCTCAATGCTTCCGGCAGCTCCCAGGCAGTGACCTGTGATAGCCTTTGTTGATGAAACATAGATATTCGGCTGATCCGGGAAGAGCTTCTCTATGCCCTTGATCTCCATGGTATCATTGGCCTTTGTGCCTGTACCATGAGCGTTGACATATACATTCTCATCTGTTATATTGATATCAGCATCCTCAAGAGCTTCCTTCATTGCGATATATGCGCCCTCACCGTCCGGTCTGGGTGAGGTGATGTGGTATGCCTCGTTCTTTGCAGCATATCCTGCTACCTCAGCGTATATATCTGCGCCTCTTGCAACTGCGTGATCCAGCTCCTCGAGAACTATGAATGCACTTGCCTCACCAAGATTGATACCGCTTCTGTCCTGATCAAAGGGACGGCACTTATCCTCGGCAATAGCCTTGAGTGCACTGAAGCCAACTGATGAGAAGAGTGTGAGGGCATCTGTACCGCCTACGATAGCGACCTCTGTCTCTCCGCTCTTTATTGCGTCGAAGGCGATGCCTGCTGCTGCCGTACCTGCTGCACAGGCTGACATTGTGGTATATACAGGGCCGTTTACGCCAAGCTTGCTGCTGATCTTGTTGATGAAATCCGGAACTATGTATACATAATCCTCATCGTTCTCAGGAGTATCGCTGTTTACATAGCGCATCATATTCTGATTTCCTGACATCGATGTAGCAAATGAGAATACAACATCCTCGCTGTTCTCTGCGATCATATCCTTCAGAGCCTTGTCCTTGTAGAGATCATCGATAGCCTCGAAAGCCACTGCTGTAGTTCTCTCGTCGCACTCATCCTCATATCTGAGAGGCCTTTTGATCTCACAGCCAAGTCTTGATACAAGTCCGTCTGTACTGTAGAGATCTACCTCTGACTGGCCTTCCTTGAGTTCCTCAAGAGCTTCGATGAGCTCGCTCTCATTGCCGGCATTTGATGATACTACACCGATACCGGTAACAACTATCCTCTTTTCCATGCGATCACCTCTTAGCGGTCATTATTCCTGGCCGTTCTCACGAACATAGTCTGCGATAGATGAGATGCTCTGGAAGATACCCATTTCCTCATCGCTTACCTCGATGCCGTACTTCTCCTTGAGGCCTACTACCAGCTCAAGAGCGTCAACTGAGTCAAGTCCGAGGCCATCGCCCTCTGAGTCGAATGAAGCGAAGATAGGTGCATCATAGTCAACATCGTCCTTGTTGATGTAGTCGATTCTGAGTCTCTCAAAGATCATGTCTCTTACTTCTTCCTCGATGTTTCTGTTTGCAAAGTTAGCCATTGTTAATTCCTCCATTAAATAAATATAGTTTTATAAATTTTTCCCTTACGGGTATATTTACACGTCTTTCAGACGGTAAAATCATGCTGAATGGTTTTTGCTGAAATCATATATCTCTTCGATATGATCGCAGCGGAGTATCTTGTCTGCAACTCTCATTGCAACGTCTGTGGTGAATATCACACCGTCGCCTACTCCTCCCCAGTGTCCGGTGAGGAACAGGCCGTCTACCAGCTGGCGGCAGTCCAGGAGCGAGAAGTTCTCAACCAGCTCCGGAGTACATTTATATCCTCCGAAGGCGCCCTTGCTGTTGCCGGTATATCGCTGGAAGGTGACCGGAGAAGCTATCTCCATCACTTCGATATGCTCGCTGATGCCGGGGAAGAATCTCTCTGCCTTGCGGACAAGATTCATAGCTGCCGCTTTTTTCTTTTCACGGTAGAGCTTCCTGTCGGTATCACGGAGCTTGTACATATCCTCAAAGTCCCAGTTCACAAGCATTCCCAGCATCATCTGTCCCTTTCCCTCGGGGCAGGCTGTAGGATCGTTGTTTGCCGAAAGACTTATCAGCAGGAAATCATTTTCTCTCTGGACGCTGTGCTCTCCGATAAGCTTTGCCTTATCGTCAAGAACGCTCATTGCGTCCGGATAATAGGATATATTCACCGGCTCATAGCCAAGAGACTTTATATCCTTGTCAAGGCCTATCCATACCGAGAAGCAGGACGGGCTCTCTGTAAACTTGGTATTTATCTTTTCAAGCACTCGCTGGGGAACATTTTCCTCTCCCACCAGCTCACGTATGGTGAAGCCCAGGTCACAGTTGGAAACTATGTAGTCTGCTTTGAGTATCTCTCCCTTGCAGACAACTCCCACTGCTCTGCCGTCCTCCATTATGATCCTTTCGGCAGGACTGTTCAGGAGAACTCTTCCTCCCAGCTCCTCGATGCGCTTGCGGAGGAGCTCGATTATAGCTCCTGCACCGCCTACGGGCTGGTACGTCTCCTCACCGCAGTTTGCGAATGAGACCATTCTTATGAAGGCGAACAACGCTCCGCCTGGCATCGCATCGGATATTGCCACCAGCAGGCTGATTATCTTCTCATTGCTGAATATTCCTCTCAGGAACTGATCCACAGACATCTTTCTATATTTGTCCAGTATCTTCAGATCGGTCAGCGAGAACTTGCTTATTCCTGCATTGGCGCCCTTGTCGATTATATCCAGTATGGAATTGATCTTGTCCACCTCTGCTTCAAAGCGGTCTATATCCGCCCTGTCCTCCGGGAAAAGCTCCCTGAGGGAATCAGCGGCGCTGGAATTGCACATATTGAAATTGATATCGCCCACCTGAACATTCTCATGGAAGGTGTACCATTCCGGCAGTTCCTTCACTCCAAGAGCACTCAGGATACCATCCACGCTGTTTCTGCCGTGGATACCGCCTATCCTGTGGACAGCCGCTGCGAACCTGAAGCCCTTTCTGGAAAAGCTCTGACAATAGCCGCCGGCAACGCTGTGCTTTTCAAGGACCGTCACATCGTATCCCTTATTCGCCAGCGCACAGCCGCAGGTCATGCCGGATATTCCGGAGCCTATAACGATTATCTTCTTCATACATCACTCTCCCTTTTGTCATTCAGTCTCAGCAAGGAGAGCCTCAAGCATCTTCTGCTCTTTTTTAAGGCTTCTGATGAACTCTGAGCCTGACATATACTTTTTCTTGTATAATTCTCTCCAGTCGCTTCCGAGACCAAGTATGTTCTCGAAGACCTCTCTGCGCTGCTCAGTGAAGGATTCGTCAATGCTTACTTTCACCGAGCCGTTGAGATGTCCTGCGAGCCTGCTGCTTATGAAGCATCTCAGGCCGGAGACCAGCTTTCTTATGTAGACCTTCCGGCAGCTTTCAGCCCTGCTGTGTATACTTTCGGGATAGAAGTTGATATCCTCGTACACTGCCCAGTCCCTTGTATTGTCAAAGGCAGCTGAAGCTCTTTTCTCAAGGCTGCGGCCGGTATGCCACCTGCCGTCGGACAGCTTCCAGAGCCCAAGGCCTGCGATATTCTTCAGACTGCTGACTCTTTCATATGTGAAGCTGCACTTGTCTGAAGCATCCTTGTCGTACTTCCTTACGAATACGCTGCTGCCGGCTGCCATTTTCTGCTTCAGTCTCCTGAGCTTCTTGCTGCCGAATTTCTGGACCACAGACTGTATTTCAAGCTGATAATATTCCCTTATGATATCCAGCCGGTTCTCGGTAAATGCCTTTACGGAAAATCTGCTGTGGGAAGTCTGGCACAGATCAAAGGTCAGCTCTGAGCACATAGCCGCTATCTCATCAGTCTCCCCGTTATCCGGGAGAGCCATTGCTATCGCTCTCATCTGAGTGTTCTTATTCATGCTGCAAACACCTCCCTGAGACCGTCTACGGCCTGTTCTTCCTTGGATCTGATCTTATCGAGGAGATCGATGGTAGCTTCGCCGTTCATACGCTCTTCCACGGACAGATCCTTTTTCATTATCCTTGCTGCAAATTTGTTCCAGAGATAATCTGCTCCGGAAAGGAGGCTGCTTATCTCTGAAAGTTCCTTCTCCCTGCCGATATACGGTACACACTCCATAAGGAACTTGCCGTACATCTTCCTGAACATTCCGGGAGAGACGAATTTTATAAGGCTGCCGGTTATTTCAAGCGATACCCGGCATATTGTCTTTCCGCAGCTGTCCGGCAGCTCCGGGAAGCGTTCCATGAATCTTGTGAAGGCTTTCATGCCCAGCCGCTCATTGCCGCCGTCCAGGTACTCCTTAAGGTTGCCTCTTACGGCTCTATAGATCATGCCTTCTACATCCGCCCGGCTCATATCTGCCGGAAGGACGATGTGGTGTATCCTGTGGTGCGGGTCAAGGTAGGAATCCGAACCGATATCCCTCGCCCTGGCGAATACCTCTCTTGGTATGCTGTACACCTCACTGCTGTAATTCTCGCAGATGTACACGTTTTCCTGGTCTATGCCGATTATCTCGGTCACATGGCTGGCAACATGCAGATCCAGCTTGAAATCTTTCCAGAGGGAAGCCTTGCTGCCCAGGTAATCCGCATATACCTCCGGGCAGACCTCGCAGATCACCGGATTGTCCTCCAGCCTGAGCATTGACTCCAGCTTTGAGAAGTCGTTGTCGGCCTCGGATACTATCCTGTAGTCCACTCCTGCATTCTGAGCAAAATGCTCGAACTGCATAAGATTGGGAGCAAGCGCCTTGAAAAATTTGTTCTCGGAGAATATCCCGCCCGGATCCACATAGGCGAAGCTGAGACCGCCTGCAAGACCGAACACGAACTCCTCCCTTACCGTAAGTCCGCAGCGTTCAAGAGTATCCCTTATCGCAACGGTCCGGCATGATTTTCCCTGGGTGTGTTTAAAGTTCTCTAAAATCATTGAGTATCTTCTCCATATTTCCGTTATGCCTGAAGCGGAGCACGAGCATTGTGCCGAAGTATACGATGAATGTCATAAGAACGGCAAATCCAATGCCGACTGCGTCAGGATCGGAGGGATATCTCACTCCTGAAGCCTTTACTGCAATTGAGCAGATAAGGTTGAGGATGAAGAATGAATACGGTATGCTTATGAGGACGCCTATGAGAAGGAATCCGTTATATGAGCCGTATACCATGCGGTTCATTATCTTGTTCTTTATGCCGTTTGCCTTGAATACGTATATCTCCTTCTTGTTCTGGGATATGAGTACGGAAACGGTAACTGCTATCAGTATAACAGGGATGAGTATTCCAAGCACTCCGAGTATGATGGAGCCGTACTTCATTACCTGCTGTGAACTCTCATAGCTTTCGAGTATGCTGCTTCTTGTGAGTACGGATGAGTAATTCTCGCTGCTGTCCACGGTTATGGAAGCGTCTGAGGTAAACATTCCGTTGTACTTGTTTTCAATGACATTCTCTCCTGCCAGCCATGCATGGTCGATGAATACTTCCTTGCCGGCAACACGGTCTGAAATGCCTGCCACCTTGACCTCGATCTCCTTGTCATAGATCTCCAGCTTTATGCTGTCGCCCTTTTTAGCCTTGAGCACATCTGCTGAGGTCTTGTTGAGTATAGCCTCTCCGGCAGCGGGATGTCCGCCGATATCCAGCAGAGCACCGTCCTCCAGTGCGTTCACTGTTACGATAACGTCATCCTTCTTGCCCTTTCCCATAGCCTTGAGCTCGTAGAAATACTGATCGCCCTCAGTTGACTTTTCAGCCGGCTGACGGAAGTACACCTGAGACTCAAAATCCATTGATTCTTCCTGTGCGTCACATATATTCTTCGGGAAGCGGTATATGGAATAGCTGAGGAAGAACTCTACTCCTGCTGCGAATACACTGAACAGCACCAGTACCAGGAGGAGCTTGCTTCTTATAGCGAAGGAGGTCTTTATCTTCTTCTCGATGCTGCTCTTTTTTGTGAGTTTCTTCACGAATCTCTCAAATCTGCTGATACCTGTGGCCTTTGCGTCACGGAGCATATCCACAACGCTGAGTTTAAGTATGCTGCGTGTGCCGAAAACTGCTGCGATAATACCTACAAAGAGGACTATCCACATAAACATACCGAAGAAAAGCGGTTCAAAGCTGAACTTCATCTCCGGGAGGCTGAGGTCAGTCTCAAGTAGCTTATTGAATACCGGTGCAAACAGCGAACCGGTGATATAGCCTGCGATAGCTGCCGGGAGCATAAGTCCTGCAACAGCCTTGAGATAGCCGAAGAACACCTTTTTCCTTGGCAGTCCGTTGGCTACCAGTACGCCTACGTTCTTCTTATTCTCGCCAATGAGGATATAGATGAACATTATAAGCATAACTGCTATCATAACCGACATTATGCAGAGTGAGATAACTGTGAGCATAAAGTATATGCTGATCTTTCCGCCAAGACCGTTCATTGAGGAATTATCTGCCCTGAATGTAACGGAAGCAAGCTCCCTGCTCCTTACCAGTTCAGATGTATGATCGCTGATCTTTTCATCGCTGATGTCCTTGAACTTCGCCTTGTACACTACTGAGAGCTTGCCGCCCTCTATAGCTGCGGTATCCTCTGCTGAAGCCATTATGAGCGCTTCATTTTCCGGATCATAGCTGAGTGAATCATTTCTTACGTGCATACGGATATAATCCGGAAGTGTCATTATACCTGCCACCTTATAGCTTTTGCCGCTGATAGTGACAGTATCTGCTACTGCAACGTCATTCTTTTCTGCATATTCCTTGTTTATGAGGATCTCACCTGCTGCGGAAAGGCTGTTTCCGTCGGTGATATGCGGCTTGTCGATCTTTTCGGCAGCAGATATCACTCTGTAGCTCACGCCGTCCGCAGTAAACTCATTGATGTATCTTTCCTCATAGTCAAGATCGTATTTTGCCGCCAGAGCCTCAACATCAGTTCCCTCTGCCGGAACGAATTCCAGATCCTCCGCATTGGTCTCACTGAAATAGTCCTTCTGGAACTTGTTGTTTGCAGAATACAGATTCACAGACATTGACGCTACGAACATCCAGAGGAATGTCAGAAGGATGATACCTGCTGTCTGTATCTTTTTCTTCGAGAAGCTGCGGAATATCATTTTATTCATAGGCTGCACCTCCGTCAGTTCCAGAGAACATCTTCAGCTTCGATAGTTTTTGTATTTCTTATGTCCTCTTTGATCTCGCCGTCGATCACACGGATAACATGGTCTGCCATTTTCTGCATACCAAGAAGGTGTGTAACGACGATGACAGTTGTTCCACGGCGGTTAAGATCCTGGAGTATGCGGAGAACGTTCTTGCCGTTCTTCTCGTCAAGAGCTCCTGTAGGCTCATCGCAGAAGAGTATAGCCGGCTCCTTTGCAAGAGCTCTTGCTATAGCTACACGCTGCTTTTCGCCGCCTGAGAGCTGTCCCGGGAACTTATCTGCCTGTTTTTCCATACCAACAAGGCTCAGCGCCTTGTCTGCGTCACATTTTTTCTTTGTGACAACGCTCATGACCTCGATATTCTCCTTTACGGTAAGGTTCTCGATAAGGGAGTAGTCCTGGAATACGAAGCCGATCTTTCTGCGGTAGTCATTGAGAGCCTTTTCACGGGACTTGCTGAGCTTGAAGCCTGCACTCTCAACATCGCCGGATGTTGAGGAATCAAGTCCGCCGAGAATATTGAGCAGAGTGGATTTTCCGGCTCCGCTGGGACCTACGATGACTACGAATTCGCCGTCTTCTATTTTAAGGTCGATATTCTTTAGAAGCTGCTGCGAAACCTCTCCGGTCTTCACAGTCTTGTTCAGCTTACTTACATTACAGATCTTTTTCATCATTTATCTCTCCTTTTCACGCATTTCTCCAGCTTTCCGATACAGCTTTTGAGTATATCAGCGATATTGTCGCATTCCTTTCTGCTTATATTCAGCACCGGTGCAACTATCATCGTATCCGGGCCGTCCGGATATAGGAGAAGTCCGCTTCCGGCAGCAAAATTCGTGAGTATATCTGCTATGCCGAACTCCGGCATACCTATTATCTGATAGTCATTGAAGAGTATGGAAAGCATCAGGCCTTTTCCTCTGATCTCATCAACAAGGAAGCTTCCGCCCAGCTCATCCTTTAGCCTGCCGAGAAGGTATTCACCCATTTCTGCTGAGTTCTCCGACATATTCTCTCTTTCGAGTATCTCGATATTTTTAAGAGCCGCTGCACATCCTACCGGATGTCCGCCGGTTGTAAAGCCGTTTTCGAGGAGCTTTTCAGAGCCGCCTGCAAAGGCCTCATACACCTCTCTTATAGCAAGCACTCCGCCCATCGGGAAATATCCGGAGGTCACTCCCTTAGCAAACATCATAAGGTCTCCCCTGATGCCGTAATGCTCGGAGGCGAACATCTTTCCTGTTCTTCCGAAGCCTGTGGCCACCTCGTCAACGACTACCAGCACATCGTTTTTCTTACTGATATCGTACATTCCCTTTACGAAGCTCTCCGGGAGGATATTCACACCGTTTGAAAGCTGTATCAGCTCCATGAATACCGCTCCGATCTCCTTTGTACGGATGAGCTCTTCGTACTGAGCAAGGCACTTTCCGATCTCCTCGTCATCGCTTTCGTATGAAGGAACATCTATCTGATAGTAACCTGAACAGTCATTGAAATACTGCTCGTTTTCGTACTGACCCTGGCCAAGCTTCATGGCGGTGAGGTTGGAGCCGTGGTAAGCGCCCTTCAGGGAAACTATCCCGCACTCCTTCATGCCCTTCATATAAGCGTACTTCCTTACGATCTTTACTGCCGTATCGCAGGCCTCAGAGCCACTGTTTGTGAAAAAGCAGCTATAGTAATGATCTCCTGTAAGCTTACAGAGTTTTTCGGAGCATCTCAGTGCCGCATCATTTGTTGTAGTGAAGAGCGTTGTATTATCGAGACGGAAGAACTGTTCGTTCACTGCTTCGATAAGCTCCTTGTTGCAGTGTCCTATGTTCGCATTGAGGAGCGTTGAAACTCCGTCGTACATTTTCTTTCCCTTGCTGTCTGTGTAGTAGTTATCTGTATCAACATCTGTCAGAACACGGTAGCTCTTCTCAAGATATACCTTCATATCCTTGAAAGCTGCCCAGACCTTGTTTCCTGCTTCTTTTGAAAAGTCCATCTGTAAGCCTCCTGATGAATCGTTTATGGAAAGCCGCCCGGCATCGCTGCACAGTGCTTTCCGTTTCTGTGATCTTATTATAGCCCCTGCATCTGCTGTCAACAACAAAATGCGAGTGAGTAAAACTTTTTTTGGAGTAAACGGTAATTTCATACTCTTCGCCATTGGCGATGATATCCGCTATATAGCGCAGATCCGGCAAGGATCAGCATTTCTGTTCCCGTTCGCACTCAGCTTGCCGTCATTGCCCCGGGCACCTTTAAACTCCCATATGTCAGAAATAAAATCGGTTCCGCAGCTTCTGCGAAACCGAAGGATCTTCTTACCCGGCATAGCTGCCGGCTCATTCTTATCTTCCGAAGATGAAATCCCAGAATCCGCCCATTTTTAGCACTTCCTTCCGTATGTTTTTTCAACGTTTCCGTTTCGTTGCGCTTATTATATTTCATATTTCCCGTTCCCTCAATCAATATGGAGTAAACGAGACGTTTTCCGGAGTAAACTAAAAATCCATCGTTAAAAGTAAAAAAATATCCGGATATTTCATTATCCGGATAATTTTTTGTATGTTCCGCCAGCAGACTATTGACAGGCAGTAGAAATTGTGGTAAAATTTAATGAGAGTTAATTTTTTATCTTCCAAAGATAAAATCCCAGAATCCGCCCATTTTTCACAGCTCCTTTCGCAGTAATCAGATTTCTCAATTCGTTGACTCGATTCTACCACTCTCTATAGTCCCCGGCAACTTAATCAGAGTAAACCGACATTTATTTGGAGTAAACAAAACAATCTACATTTTATCAACTGAAAGGACACCGGTAATACTATGAAGATAGCAATTTGTGATGATAAGGCAACTATGCGCAGAGACCTGAAAAAACATCTTGAAGATTACGCAATAAAACGAAGGCTTGATCTTGTGTATGACGATTACAGCAATGGTTCAGACCTCCTTGCAAGCCCTATTGAATACGATGTAATATTTATGGACTATCAGATGGATGGCCTGGACGGCCTGGAAACCTCACGCAAGCTCAGGGACAAGAACATCAAAGCTGTTATAATATTCCTGACAAGCTTCCCGCATATAGTATTCGATGCATTTGAAGTGAACACATACCGCTTCCTGCTCAAGCCTATAGATGCAGAAAAGCTGGCCTCAGCTATGGATGACTACCTTAAAAGTCTCGATGACAGCCAATATATAGTAATAAAGACCGATGATGACAACCGGAGGATAAATATCGACGACATTATATATGCCGAAGCCTCTGATAAATATTGCTATATCAGAACTGCTGACGAGAACATCCTATACAAGAATACCCTTTCAGAATTTGAAAAGCTTCTGCCGCAGGATTCCTTCTTCCGCAGCCACAGAACATATCTGGTAGGCTTCAAGCATATCGTTTCACATACTGCGGCAAATATACTCTTCGATAACAAGGAGCGTGCCCTTATCAGCAAGCTGAAGTATACTCCTTTCAAAAAGGCTTTTCTGGACTATGTAAAGCGCTACAACTTCTCAAAGGGCTGAGACCATGGAATACATCATATACTTTATATCAAACTTCATACTATGCTCAGCAATATTCAGATCAATGTGCGTGTTCCTGAAGATGAAACCGGCTCACGGACAGATATTCAATAACGTATGTCTGCTGATGTGCTCGCTCACATCCGTTTCAGTGCTTCTTCCGGCATCATCTATACCGCCGGTGCTAAGAGTATTCATAATACTGCTGGCCATATCAGGAAAAATGATATTCTTCTCGCTTATATTCGGCAAGCTCAACCTTAAAGTGATATATGTCTGCCTGCTGTCAATGGTAACGAGCTCAAATTACGACACTATCCTGACTCTGCTGATCCAGGATAAGACCTGGCGCAGCATCGCAGCCTTTCTGCTGGAATCAGCCATACTGGGAGCTGTGCTCATGTACACCAAAAAGAAGGATCTACGGGATGTATTCTATGAATATATAAGAGTCCTGCCAAAGAAGCTCTATGCAGTCATACTCATATTCCTGTATGTTATGAATCTGGTGATATTCGCCTCCATAGACCCGAAATACGGAGATATCTCCAAGGTTATGCTGCTCCCGGCCTTTATATTCATGACGATCATCGTCTACTGGGTGCTCAAGGTCAGCATATCCGAGCACGAAAACAAGCAGGTATCATATATACTCTCTAAGCAGCTCGAAACACAGGTCAGCTACTATGAGAAAATAAACAGCATTTACAATGAATTCAGGAGCTTCCGCCACGACTTCAAAAACCACCTTCTCTGCCTCAGGAGCCTGCTTGCAGAAAACGAGGTGGAGAACGCTCTGGATTATATGAACGACATAGAAAATATGTCCTACACCGAAAAAAAGAACTTCGATACGGGAAATATCATCGCAGACGCACTTCTGAACGATAAGAACGAAAAAGCTGCCGCCTGCAATTCAAGGATTACATTCAGCGGATATGTCCCTACAAACGGAATAACCAACACAGACCTCTGCACCATTATGGCAAACGCCCTGGATAACGCTATCGAGGCTTGCGCCAAGGATACCGGAGACGAGTTAAAGGAGATAAAAGTAGAATCCGACTTCAAACAGGGCTATTTCTTCTTCAAGGCCACAAATCCGGTATTTGAAAAGGTGGACATCAAAAACGGCAACGAGCTGAAGACCTCAAAGGAGGATAAGTCCTGCCATGGATTCGGCGTGGCTAACATTGTTAAGACCGCTAAAAAATACGGTGGCTCTGCCCATGCCTCAATATCCGATAACAAATTCATCCTCGAAACAGAGCTCCTGCTCAACAGAGAGATATAAAAAGCAAAAGGCGTGATAAAGCTTCTTTATCACGCCTTTTTTGCTCTTTTTACTTTTATCAGCAGATCTTATCCGTTTACTACAGCTTGTTGTAATTCGTTCCTATATAAATATCTACGATGCAGTCCGCCGGGTTTTCCGCCAGCCTTACGATATTATAATAGGGTCTTGTTATCATTTCATAGGATCTCTTCCGGATATAATCCTCAAGCTTTTTTTCAGTAGTATCGATATCAGCAAGGCTGCCCTCATGTCTTATGGTGACAGCGTTTATCAGCCGGAAAAGCTCTTTATGGCCGTATTCACTGTGATCTGTGATATCGCCGATGACCGGAACAAGTATCTCGATATCCCTCTTCTCATCTGTCGGATACGTAAAGCAGATCTTCTTTGTAGGTTCAACCCCTAATGCGGATACATTCCGGCAGATGTGATCCGCCAGCTTCGGAATATCCTCCTTAGGAAGATTCGTCCTGTATGAGATCATGTTTTCCATAAATAGGGAACGGTTTTCAAGTATCTGCAATTGTATTCACCACCTTTTCCTTTCTGAACGCTTCGATCGGTCTCGTGACCACTTATTTCTGTTCTGCCTCCTTTCAGATAATTGTTTTCAGAGATTCTATCCTCCTGATACCATTTTACATATATATAGCCCCTCCGTCACCTTTTTTTCCGTGAATGGCCCCTTATTAAGAGTAAACAGCTCTCCTTATCAAAAATCATCCGTATATCCATAATACTTACATCAATGATACACGCTGATTACTCGGGGAAAACCTTTCTGAGGAAAGGTTCTTCCCCGCCTCCTTTCCAAAGACTTTTAATCTTAATTTTCCCCAGATAGGGCGCATGATAACTAAAAAGCCCATGTAGTAATACATGGGTTGCGCCCTATCCGGGGAAAATTTAAAACTGAAAATTTGAGGGAGGAACCCTTTTTCAAAAGGGTTCCTCCCTCAATAATCTACGTATATCACCGATATAAGCATTATGCATATACGGATGATCTTTAATTAGAAAACACGTTATCCTTATAGGCATTGCCGTCCAGCCATTTTTTATTAGTCATTGTCTGGGTAAAAGGTGCCTGAGCGATATCGTTCTCCGGAACTGTTACGTTCCTTGTTCTCTCTGCCGGAGTATATCTCCACGACCAGTTATTCTGTGTCACTTCGTAATCGCCTATCGGAAGTCCGCTTATGATGCGGCTGTCATTGCCGTTTATACATATCTTTAGCTCTATCCAGCTATTATGAGCATCCTTACCCTTGATGATGTACTCAAAGGACTGTGAAGGATCTGTACAGCCGCTGCTGCTTACTTCAAGTGCTCCGCGTTTATATTCATAAAGCGCATAGTAGGACTTATCTACATTAGAGCCAAGCGGCTTAAGCTCGTTCTGCTCATCACCGGCAAGAACATTGAAGCCTTCCATATCCTGAACTCTCTGTGTGCAGGCCTCATCGGTATACCAGCCAACGAACCTGTAAAGTGAGTCTTCTTCCTCAGCAATTACGTAACTGCCGGGGCGGTCTCCCACCGTTACTATGACCTGATTGTAGGATAGCAGAGGATACTCATCCGGATCTGCTTCCGCAAGACCTGTTCCGTCCGGGATCATAGCGTGATAGCTGAACATTATCTCTTCGACCTTGGTGTAAACGAAGCGTAGCTTATTTTTAGAGAATGTATTATCGTCATCCGTTACAACGAGGCTCTTTGTTTTTCCTCCTGTGATCCTGTATCCATCGACCTCCGGAGCGGTTGCTGAGAAAGTCTCATTATACTTGATCTCATCGGTTATCTTATAGAGCGTGCGGTAATAGGTATTGCCGTTATACTCAAATGCGTCCTCGCCCAGAAGCTCCGGATCATTTGCGAGCATACGTGTGTTCCACTCGGATACCGACTTATCGTCCGTACCAGTATAGTTATATATCAGCTTTACCGGATACTTCTTCTTGAGGTAGTATATATGGATCTCCTTACTTACAACGTCCTCCTCCAGCAGCATTTCCAAGGTTGCCGGTCCGGGTTCAAGATCCTGTACGGGGCGTATCACTTTCTGCTCGACATCGTCTTCTTCAATATAAACGACCTCGTTATAGCCTTCGACCTCATATCCGCTGTAGCTGTTCAGAGGGATGTTCTTTACAGTGCCTCTCTGTCCAACAGCATCGATGAAGTTCGCCTCAGTGAACTTGTAGGTCTCGCCGTCCACTTCCTTCTGGATCTTGCCGTTATCGTTCTCAAGCATATACTTTACATGGTAAGGCATATTTACGAGATCCTCGGTATAGTAGAAGGTTATGACGTTGGTTGCGGCCTCCTCCTCAGGATCGTCTGATACCATAAGGGTAAGGGATATGTAGTAGGAATCCGGAACATAATTTGCGATCGGTATATACTTTTCAGATACTACTGAATAGATATTGTCTCCGACGTACTTTTCCTCGTGGAGTACCTCCTTTGTATACTTATCCAGATACCTTACAGTATACGGCACTTTGTCACGGTAAGTATAATTGAAGGTCTTGACATTCTGCGTATAGTCGCTCTTCATAAGTATAGATGTACTTCTTCTGTCAGGGAAATAATGTGCCTGATAACCCTCGTTCAGTTCATCCTCTACCTTGGCCTTGAAGGTCCTTGTAAGTCCTACGAAGGAATATCCCACTGTATCCTCTGCGACCTTGGTCTCTGTTCCGGTTACATAATAATGTACAACAAAGCTTGCCGGGACAGTGGATGACCACTTCATAAAGAGATCCATATCACCGGATACTGTCATAGTAGCCGGATCAAAGGCGTGAAGATTATGCTCCTCGTCATAGTAATACCAGCCGGCCTTTGCCGCCGGATAGCTGCCTGTAGAATTGGTTATGATCGGCGCACTAAGGTTGTTTTCGGCCTCTGTCGGATCGATAAGTGTGCCATAATCATCTGATTCGGTATACTTATATGGATTTCCGCTTTCATAATCTGTCTCATCGTTATAGAAATTGATAGTGAATGACTTTGGTTTCCAACGAGCATATACCGTAACATCATTGTCCGGCATCGTACTGCTCCAGTCAAACAGCTCGTCGTATGTATCCGATGTATACCAGCCGGCAAACTCATAGGATCCGGGCTTGAGGTCCTGCGGATACGGCGGCTGACCTGCCTCAAACTCGTCCATTGGCTGGCCGTACATTATCGATGAGGTATCAGTGCCGGTGGAATAATACTGATTGTAGTTATAGTAGAGCAGGCTGTGGCGGTTACGGATATAGTGGAAGTCTGTTGTCCATATGCCGTCAGGGTATTCATCATCATATTCCAGATGATGACCGTTTGCTTCACCGTGAGAAACACTATGTCCGCCTGCATCCTCAGGAATAACAGTGAAGCCCTTGTATACGAATGGATCGATTCTTGTATTGCTGTTATGAGCCGCAACCAGTTCGATAACTCGGTCAAGATCATATCCGTCACCGTCAAGCTTCTCATAGTAGATATTGTAGCGATGCGGTCCAACGTAATCATCATGCTTGCCCCACCATGCCCAAAGAAGCTGAGCGACGCTTTCGCTGTTATTAGGATCATAGACATATGACGGGTCAACTATCATCTCATCTGACATATAGGGATAAGGTCCAACTATATTTGCATGAGTAGTATTTCTCTCTCTGTATTTGGTTCCTGTCTGTGTACTCCATGAGCCGAAGGAATATTCTCCGGAATCACCTATCACAGCCGCCGGCCATATATCCTCTATATTTGCGTTATACTCGGCGACCAGCTCCACGTAATCGTAGATCTCATGGTTATAGGTATATGAACCTGTTGTTATACCGGCAGATGTATCCACCTCCGGCAGATTGGGCAGTACATAAGTCATTTTGGCAGAAGTCGGGAAATTACCGTTTCCGGTACCGCTTGCTGCCTTTATATTGCTCTGAATCGTAGTAACAGTTGCGTCAGCATAATCGTAAAGCCGCCACCTGTTAGCAGTTTCAAGGCCGTTGCCGCTGGTAGGATAGACCTGCACTCTTTCTCCGGCATTCCTCTTATCATTAAGGTAATATGTCGTATTATTGTATACCGTCGAAATGAGGAAGTAATCCTCAGCATTGTCATAATGTGTGATATCAAATTTCAACGGCGTATCCGACATTACAGCCGGCTTTCCGACATCCGTGCCGTTGAAATTGACTGACAGATACTTTCCGTCGCTGAACCGGATATAATAACCGCCGCCTTCTACCGGAACAAGTGTCCAGAGATAATCAAAATTGGTGTTATTATAATCTACCTGTGCTCGCATACCGTCTGCAGCTTCCAGATTAGAAAGCGCCTTAGAACGGTCTTTATTGGTATTTACCAGCACATACTGGTGGTTGTCCTGAACTGCCGTTACGGGATCGCCGCCTACTGCTGAGGTACTCTGCGTGTGCTTCAGGTACACAAACCTGAGCTTATACTTATTTCTCGAATAATACAGCCTGACAATGGTAGAGCCGTCGCCGTTTACCGTTACTTGTGCGGGATTATCAGCCTTGGTGGCTGCCTCATCAAAGGTAAAATAGCCAAAATCATTAAGACTGTTGTTATCCTTGTTTGCAGCGATGATATCATCGATAGACAGTTCTGCATCCGGATCGGCATAAAGTGTTCTTGTACCCCAGAAGCTGTAGGTAGTATCGCCGCTGCCATCGCTCAGATCGGCGTTCTTATAAATTATCGTATAAGGGACCTGTGCTTTTTTCTCCCAGAGAGCTGTATATGTCATGTTCTCAGTTACGATATCCGACAGCTCCGGCGACCAGCCTACGAAATTGTAGCCGGCTCTGATAGGAGTTATAACGTTCAGCGAGGATTCGTAAGGCGCATATACAGGGTCTACACCGTAGCCGCCGTTTCCAAGGTCGAAATTTATCAGGTAATAGTTTCTGTCGTAGTAGACCTCAAACTCTGTTGAACCATCGGCAGCAATGACCTCGGGCACATGATACATCAGTGTAAAGCCTTCAAAAGCATTCTCAAGTGTACGGCCGCCGATTTCTTCGACAGGGAAATCTGCCTGGAATTCCTCCGGCTCAGTACCGGTTATACCGCTTCCGTTTATGTACTCTGCCAGCTCGTATCCTTCAAGGTCTGCCTTCTGTTTATACAATCTTATAATGTACGGTACCTCCGAGGGGAAATAGAATACATCCACCTCTGAATCAGCCTCAAAGTTAACGGTAACGCTCTCAAGGCTGTTCTTGTTGATATCGCATGGGCTGAAGCCCGGTACCATAGGGCATCGCTCAGTCATAGCTGCTGAGCCCTTAGGCATATGAGCAACGAAGGGCGGGAAGGGCTCGGAGCCCTTATGGTCCGCTGCTGTCTCGTCATAATAGTAGTAGTTGATAGTAGCTGTTATCATTCCGGACGAGGTATCAGCATAAACTGATCCTGACATTGCGAATGCCAGCGCCATAAGCAATACGCCCAATACTACCAATACAGATTTTCTGAGGTTTCTTGTCATGGCTGTCCCCCCTCTGTCTGCTGATCGTCAGGCTGAGTGCCCCAGGCATCCATAACGGCAGTCTTTGAACCGTCATCGGTGCTGCCAAGAGCCTGTATTGTCTCAGTAATGACCTCAACGTGCATGGTACAGCCCTCCGGAGCGGCTTTGATCTGGCTCAGCTTCTGAGTCTGGCCGATCAGAGGAGCGGTAGTTCCTCCGCTCTGAACAGCTTCGGTATAATAAAACCAGCCATCATCACCCTTTGTCCAGTCATCTGTATTGTACTCAAGAGTATAATCCGTGCCCTCGACAGGCTGCTGGCCGTAGATATATCCTCCGGAAGTATGCCATGTAACGATAAGATCAGCTCTCACATATACCGGATAGCCCTCATCGCCCACAGTTACTGCAACATTGTTCTTGAAGAACATACCACCCTCCGAATCAACGTTGTCGCTGACCGAAGGAGCATCGTACTCGCCGGCTTTAAGGGTATTCTCCTGAGCAGGAGAGCCTTTTATATACTTAGCAATTATATTTGCGGAGACTGCTGTAAGAAGCAGAGCGGCAACTATTGCAAACACGATGACCGTTCTCTTTTTTGAACGCTCAGCTCCCATATCAGCACCTCCTTTTAAGATATCGCCTCTGTCAGTCTGCCTGTACCAGATAGGCGTAGAAAACTATTGAAAATTCATTTGAATTGTCTGTAGGCTGGCTCTTGTCTTTAAGGCTGTCCTTTACGATAAGCCTGTTACCTGCAAGAATATCGGTTATCTCCGCTCCGGTATGAGCCGGGAGCGTGTCCTTGTATTTGTATACAGTTCCGCCGTACCTCGGGGCAAAGTCCTCTGTTTCAAGCCAACTGCTGCCGTTTATCGTATATATTACATCTCTCGGCTTATCCACATTCACAGCTTCAAGATACACCTCACAGGCAGTCTCGCTGCTGTCGGTGACTATAATGAAGGGATCCTTTGGTATCATGGTTCCGGGGAGTATCACAGGATAATCGTTCCCCTCCACCACAGAATCCGTATCCAGCGTATACACGCCGTTTGTCAGAACAGCCTCATGCTCGTGGACACTTATCTGAGCAAATGCTGCAACGGATGTCACATCATTTTTTTCGTCCAGATTTTTGTATTTCGCAAAAAGTCCGCAGACCCACCAGACAGAGAGCAGTGTTAGGACAACAAGTATCCCTGCGGCTTTGAACATATTCTGATGAGTAAAGAAACCGTCTTTTTTAATATCAGAAAACCTGTTCACAGCACACCCTCCTTTTCCTGTCATTCATCCCTGAGTCTGCGGATCTCTTCTTTCAGTCTTTCCTGCTCGGACAAGACCTTTTTCCTTTCCATATAGTAAGGCAGTTCAAACATTGCTATCGCCGCTATCAGCAGCAATATGAAGCAGGCCGGAGTCCTTATGAATCTCACTATCCTTCCGGCACCTGATATATGCTTTGTCATCCTGCCTTTTACTGCATCCTTTTTTATGGGCTCATCAGCAGTATTATTTGCATCGCCCTTGGTGATATAGCCTTCCTTTGTTACATCGATGATACGGTGTATCACAAGGGAGCGGCCGTCCTGATAAACGACAACATCTCCCACCTTATAGTCATCCTGTTCCTTTACTATGACCAGGTCGTCCACGCTGAGCACCGGCTCCATACTGCCTGAGAGCACTACCGAGGCTCCCACTCCAAAGGGCATCGGCATCTCATTTCCCACCAGTGTCTTTGCGTTCCAGGTATACAATTTCAGGCCTATTATGATACTCAGCAGCACCAGTGCCGCTATCCTTACAACTGTACCGGCTTTTTTCACTGCTCTTCTTCCTCGTCCTTCCTGTTTCTCGGTCTGACAGCAAGCATAAGTATCAGCGCACCGGTCAGAACTGCCGGAACAGCGCCCATAGCCACGCCTGTCTTAGGAGAAGCCTCCGGATCATATGGATTTGCCAGCCCGTTCTCCTCCTTCGGAGCAGTCTCGTCATAGGCTGCAAAAGTATTGATCTTTATAGTGAGGGCGATGTCACCATTCACCGCCATATTTCCAAGCATAGTATCGTATGTGTCATTATCCCACTCATAAGGCCATTCCCAGTCAAGGGTATAGACTGCGAACCTGCCTGCGCTGAGCTTTGAATGTTCTCTGACAGTATTCAGCTCGTCGGTATCCACCATTTCGCTGCTGCTTCCGACTATATATCTGTCTGTATGGTCGTGGACTCTTGCCTTTACGGGCAGCTTCAGATCAGTTCCTGTGATCCAGGACTCCATAGTCATATCATAATCCAGCGGCACATCTCCCGTATTCTCAAGAGTAAACACATACTCGTTTGAAGTTCCGGGAGCAATGAGCTTATCGCCGTTTTCGGAATTGACGGTTATGCCCTTTTCGCTGTCATAGCTCAGGTGGAATATCTCCAGCTTCGTATCCGACACCCATACTGTATCCTTATCATAGGTGCGGAAGCCGGGAGAAGCAAGCTGCACTATCTGGGGAGCATCGTCACCGTATCCGGCAGCAGTCTGCTCTGCGCCGTATATCTCCTGTCTTGTGGCGGCAGTCACCGTAGTAGCTCCTCTTGAAACTGTGAGCGGTATCACATTCTTGAAGCTTTCCGGCGAATAGGCTGTAAGTCTTGAAAAGAGGACAGCCAGCGAAGCCAGATCGCATATGAACACAAGAGCGATAAGAATACTGAAAACCGCCGTATTTTTTTGTCTTCCGGATCTCAAAGCTGTTCCCTCCCTTTTTTACAGTCTCTGTGCCGGATGTATAGCTAAAATGTAAAACGTTTATATTCGGCATTTGCGGCAGCCCGACATGACAAAATAGCCGGCCCGGACTGCCGCAAATACCGAAGCCCTGTGCGGCCGCTGCCACAACCGGCCGCACAGCTTCGGTTCAGTTATTCAATTACATATCGCATTGAAATTATTACCTGCTATCAGTCTACCTGTGTTACAGTAATAGCGATCTTAACATCTGTGTTAAGATTGTAATCTGTACCAGCTGTAAGCGAAGTAGCAGGTGTGAGTGTTGTTCCGGCAGCAAGATCACCGAGGAGGGTATCCTGCTTGTCGTATGTACCTGCACCGTTAGCGTCGAAATCCCACTCCCATGTCAGCTTCAGTGTGCCTATACCGTCTGCACCTGCAAGATTTGTGTTAGCATCAACTGTTGCAGCAGAGAGTCCTTCCAGAGCTGTTTCGAGCTCGGAGAGCTTTACGCCATTGACCAGAGTAGTTTCTGTGCCGCCCTTGGTCTGGGTGAGGGTATACTTGATCGGGTAGTAATCAGCAGCGTTATCGAATGTATCTGTCTGATTTCCTGTAGTCATATCCGGCAGGCCTGTCTTTGCCTTAAGGAAGATATCCTTAGGAGCAGCATCGCTGGCATCTGTAACAACAACCCCGATCCTTACAGCAACTTCAGGAGTTCCTGTAACTGTAAATGTAAGGCCATCATCATTCTTTGTACCCGGAGCAACGACCTTATCTGTGCCGTCAACACCGTCGTGATCTGTAGTTTCACCTGTTACAGCGCTGGATACAACGCTGAGTGTAGCGGCAGCAGTTGAATCTCCGCTTGCACCAGGTGTATTGGTTGTTGTCTTATATGTATCAGAGAACAGCTTACCATCTGCTGTAACAACAACTCCGAATTTAGCAACACGGGCTGTATCAGAACCACTGTCACTTGTAACATACTTTGCATATGTTCCACTGATAATGCTTGTCGTGAGGAGGGTAGCAACTGTAAGGCCGCCCGCAGCTCTCATTGTCTTGTTCTTTTTCATACTAATGCCCCTTTCGTAAATTATTACCTTTTGGCTGGTTTATTCCTCCCTGAAAGAAATTGATCTTATGGGAGATACATAATGTATATCCATCCCTGATGTGGCATTCAAGGGAAGAATAACGTGACTTGCGAGGATCATTCCTTATCCTCGTCTTTGTTCCGGGACTGTGTATCAGTCTCAGTCGTTGTTGTATCAGCAGCAGTTCCGGGATCATTTTCCCCGGCAGGAGCTGTATCCTCCTGAGAGGAGATCTCCTTTTCCTTCTTTTCAGCTTTAAGAGCCTCCAGCTCTGCAAGCAGAGCAACTGTATCCTGCTGATTCTGTTTATCGTAGCTGCGCCGGCGGATAACATCGTAGCCTATCAGCATGAGCAGCGGCAGCAGCACACAGATCACAAGACCTGCTGTAGTCTGCATGAACATAGCTGCGTGGCCGGCTTTCGGGATACGTTTCTTGTATCTGCCTACCAGCTTGTCTTCCGGGACTGATTTTTTATCCTCTGTATTATTGGCATCACCCTTTGTCCGGAAGGAGAGAATGCCGTTGTTTTCTTCGATACTTGTGACACGGTGAGTAAGGATACTCTTTCCGTTTCCGTCAGGGTCATAGAAAGCAATGATATCACCTACTGAAACATCCTTGCCGTCGATTTGCTTAACGATAATAAGGTCGCCGCTCTTGATAACCGGATCCATGGACTCAGTAAGCACTATCAGCGGACAAAAACCGCCGAGTTTAGGTACCTCGTCCTTATTGGTGTAGCTTTTGATTATAAGAGTGACGTTTATTACAAGTATTGGTATTAATATTACGCAAAGTATTGCTCCGATTATCGTCAGAACCTTATGCCGGACAGAAGATATCTCTTCCTTCTTCTGAGCCATTGTGGATCTCACGCTCCTTCATATGATACAACGCAGAACTTGATTCCTGTTATATCTTGCGAAAAATCTAATAAAACCGCTAATATATATTTTCTATATTATACCATATCTCCACTGAAATTACAACTCGCAATATCCACAAAATTTACACAAATCATATAGCAAAAAGATATAAAAGGCTTACAATGCTAGCCGGAATATTGCTGAGAGTATTATATATTCACCATATTACAGCGCTTTTTTAATTCCTACAGCCAAACTATGATATCCATTCCTGCCCTGCTACCAAAACATCCGGCAAAGCGTGCAATGGTAAACATATTACTATCAATCCGAGCCGCACCATGCCTCCCGTTTCTGTTCACATATGAAGTCTTCACGACCGCAGAGCTGTTTTTCTCCGCAATAAATGGTCACCCAAAAGGCAGTGATGTTCCCGGTATCTCTATACATTTATAAATATAAAAGCGCCAATCTCATTTTTTCGGGCGCTACTCGGGTACTGTATAGGTGTTGCCTACCGCTTTTCAGCGTTTCCAGTACTTTCTCAGAAAAACAAAAAACCTCGCAGGATAGCCCTGCGAGGCGATTTTTCGTATAGTCCCAGTTGGGATAAAATTATCTCTTTGAGAACTGAGGAGCACGACGAGCAGCCTTGAGACCGTACTTCTTTCTCTCCTTCATTCTTGGGTCACGAGTGAGGAATCCAGCCTTCTTGAGGGCAGGACGGAGCTCAGGATCGAATTCGAGAAGAGCTCTTGAAACACCGTGTCTGATAGCGCCAGCCTGACCTGTAACGCCGCCGCCTGTAACTGTGCAGATGATATCGAACTTCTCGAGGTTCTCTGTAACAGCGAGTGGCTGACGAACGATGAGCTTGAGTGTCTCGAGACCGAAATAGTCATCGATGCCTCTGCCATTGATTGTAACGTTGCCAGAACCGGGATAGATTCTAACTCTTGCTACGGAGTGCTTTCTTCTGCCTGTTCCGTAATAGTATTTAACTTTTGACTCGTACATTTAAAAGCACCTCCTGAATTAAAGCTCGTAAGCAACAGGCTTCTGTGCAGCCTGGTTGTGGTTAGCGTCCTTGTAAGTTCTGAGTCTCTTGAGCTGAGCTCTGCCGAGGCTGTTGTTAGGGAGCATACCGTTTACAGCGATAGTCATAGCTCTGTCAGCCTGATTAGCCATCATGTCCTTGTAAGCGATGGACTTGAGGCCGCCGATCCAGCCTGTGTGCCAGTAGTACTTCTTCTGCTCAAGCTTCTTACCTGTAAGGATAGCCTTAGCGCAGTTGATAACGATAACGTGGTCACCGCAGTCAACGTTGGGTGTGTAAGTGGGCTTGTGCTTGCCTCTGAGAATATGAGCTGCCTTAGCTGCAACACGGCCGAGGGGCTTGCCCTCTGCGTCGAGGATGTACCATGTACGTGTTACTTCAGCAGGTTTTGCCAGTGTAGTTGACATAATTTATTCCTCCGTATATATATTTTCGTCGGGGGAAATTATCCGAATTCCCGACAGTGCATTGACTATTATACACGATGAAAGCCGGCTTGTCAAGAGGTTTTTTCAGATTTTTTTAATATATACCCCATTTTCTCGCTGATTCTCTCGCATATTCTCCGTTTCTCTCTCGTTCTCACGTTTCATTTCACTTTTTCTGCGTAGAAAAAAAGAGCCCTTTTGCGCGGGATTATGTGCAAAAGAGCCATAAAGCACATATTAGAATAGTAGACCGAGGACGGCCTCCTATTCATTTATTATGCGTTAGCCAATTGGTTCCTCAACATTATCTGATATGAGGCCTCCCCTGTACGGAGGCCTTTTCGTTAAATCAGCAATAATTGAACAGTTGAAAGTTAAATAAATATTGACTATATCACAAAACAGTGATATAATATCAATATGCGAAATATATCTTATCAATATCCCACGACTTGCGTGGGATAACGCATCAATACTTTAAATAAGGAGAATCATAGTTTGGGAAAGTATTTTGGAACTGACGGCTTCAGGGGAACCGCCAACGAGAACCTCACAGCAGACCATGCGTTCAGAGTAGGCCGCTTTTTAGGCTGGTACTATGGCGAACTCAAAAAACAAAAGGGCGATGATTCTGCCCCACGCATACTCATAGGAAAGGACACCCGCAGATCAAGCTATATGTTTGAATACTCCCTTGTAGGAGGCCTCACCGCTTCCGGTGCGGACGCTTATCTGCTCCACGTTACAACTACACCTTCAGTTGCTTATATCTCAAGGGTAGACAGCTTCGACTGCGGAATTATGATCTCCGCAAGCCACAACCCTTATCACGATAACGGTCTCAAGCTCATTAATTCCAACGGCGAGAAAATGGAAGATCAGGTCATCGAGCTGGTCGAGGCTTATCTCGACGGAAAACTCAACGCCTTCGGTCAGGAATGGACCGAGCTCCCATACGCTCACGGCGCTTCTATCGGCCGCACTGTTGACTACGTTTCGGGAAGGAACCGCTATATCGGCTACCTCATATCCCTCGGAATGTACTCCTTCCGCGGCAAGAAGATAGGTCTTGACTGCGCCAACGGCTCCTCATGGAATGTAGCTAAGGCCGTTTTTGACGCTCTCGGCGCTGAAACTCACGTAATAAACGCTGACCCGGACGGAACAAATATCAACGACAATGCCGGCTCCACCCACATCGAAGGACTTCAGAAGTTCGTTGTGGAGAACGGTCTGGACGCAGGCTTTGCCTACGACGGAGACGCTGACCGCTGTCTCTGTGTTGACGAAAAGGGCAACCTCATCGACGGTGACCAGATACTCTACATATACGGAAGATATATGAAGGAAAGAGGAAAGCTGGTCAATAACACAGTCGTTACAACAGTTATGTCCAACTTTGGCCTTTATAAAGCCTTTGATGAGCTGGGCATAGAATATGCGAAGACTGCTGTCGGCGACAAATACGTTTACGAATACATGAAGGAACACGACTGCTGTCTCGGCGGAGAGCAGTCCGGCCACATAATCTTCTCAAAATACGCCTCCACCGGCGACGGCATCCTCACCAGCCTCAAGATAATGCAGGTAATTATGGCCAAGGATAAGGCTCTCAGCGAGCTTGCTGCTCCGTTCACTGTCTATCCGCAGGTCCTTGAGAATGTAAGAGTAAAGGATAAAGCTGCTGCTCAGGCTGACCCGGATGTAAAGGCTGCCGTTGAGAAGGTAACAGAAGCTCTCGGCTCAACAGGAAGGATACTCGTCCGCCAGAGCGGTACAGAGCCCCTCATCCGTGTTATGGTCGAGGCCGAGAACAAGGATATCTGCCGTAAATATGTAGATCAGGTAGTTGATATCCTCAGGAAGAACGGCCACACTGTCTGAAAGCTCAGCGGCATATCCACTGCCGCCAAATCAAAACGATACTTCACTCCTCCTCTTTATCACACTCCGGGTATCGTTCTGACAATAGGTATAGAAAGAGGAATACAACATGAACAAACAGGTCTTCAACCCTTTTCTGCCTATCGGGGAGTATATCCCTGACGGCGAACCGCATATCTTCGGAGACAGAGTTTATCTCTACGGCTCACACGATAACGAGGGCGGCTGGACATTCTGTATGGGCGACTATACAGTTTACTCTGCTCCCGTGAACGATCTTACAGACTGGCGCAAGGAAGGCGTTATATACCGTGCTGCACAGGATCCCGACAGCAGCACCGAACGCCGCTATATGTACGCACCTGACGTTGTTCAGGGAAATGACGGAAGATATTACCTCTACTACTGTATGTCGGGAGAATTCGGCTTCGGCGGCTACTACGGTCCCATACAGGTAGCTGTATGCGACAGCCCTGCCGGACAGTTTGAATATCTGGGATATGTCCGCTGGCCGGACGGCACCCCAATGAAGAAATACGTCTGTTTCGATCCCTGTGCCTTTAACGATAACGGAAAGATATACCTCTATTACGGCACACAGTACCCCGATGAATCCAACGAGATACTCGCCGGTGACAGCGAGCAGATGGACGAGGTAATGGAACGCTATGACAAGACCGCTGAGGAGATACTCTCCACCCCGGAAAATGTCAACGGTGCTATCGTTGCCGAGCTGGAAGACGATATGCTCACTGTAAAGGGCGAGCCGCACCATGTCATCCCATATGAAGCCGATTTCGGCGGCCACGAATTCTTCGAGGCAAGCTCCATGCGTAAGGTAAGGGACAAATACTTCTTCGTGTATTCCTCCCAGTACAACCATGAGCTCTGCTATGCTGTAAGCGACTACCCCGACAAAGACTTCACCTTCGGCGGAACCATCGTCTCCAACGGCGATATAGGCGTGAACGGCGTTACCGAGGATTGCCGCATGAATATGACCGGCACCACCCACGGCAGTATTATCGAGATAAACGGCCAGTGGTACGTTTTCTACCACCGCCTCACCCATAAATCCGACTACAGCCGCCAGGCCTGCGCCGAGCCTATCGAGATCACTCCCGATTACAGGATAAAACAGGCCGAGATCACATCCTGCGGTCTCAACGGAGGCCCACTTGCCGGAAAGGGTTCATACCCGGCAGTTATAGCCTGCTACATCACCAACGGAAATATGCCCCACGGCGCAAACAAGATATTCGATCACAGCTTCCCAAATGTCACACATGAGACCTTCCCCGGCAGAGACACTGAACGCTTCATTGCTGAAATATCCGACGGCACTCTCATCGGCTACAAATACTTCAGCTTTGACGGTCCGGGACGTATATCCCTCACTGTAAGAGGCGAAGGCAAGGGCAGATTCGTTGTCCTCACCGATCTCAAGGGCGAGGCTGCTGCCGAGCTGGAGGTAGCTCCCTCCGCAGACTGGAACACCGTTTCCGCCGATCTTTCAGTAAGTGCCGGAACACACCCCGTATACCTCATCTACAAGGGTACAGGTATGGTCGCTCTTAAAGATATATCGTTTGAATAAGGCCTTTGGTGCATTATGGCGAATTGCCGCAGAGGTAAAATGTCATAATATGGATAAATACTGGAAAAATAATCAAAAAGCCCGAAATTCTTGACGTTCGGGCTTTTTTATGTTATAATGTGTATTCGGGGCATTGTACCCTTTTATACTTATTCAGAAAAAGAAATATGGAGGTCAAAATGGCAAAAAAATCAGAACGTAGCCTTAATGTTACTATACAGAACCAGGCCGATAGCAATGACGAGATCGTTGTTTCTGTCGGAGGTATCCTCAGAAAGCTGAAAAAATATTTCCTGCCCTGGGTAATAGTCTCAGTTATGATCGCAGTTATGGTCACAGGTGTAGCTACCTTCAAGACCCTTCGTGATAAACCGCCTCTTACAGCTCTCATAAGCTTCAACTACAGCGGTATCGAAAACGGCAAGGATCCTGCCGGAAGAAATTTCGACATAAATATCGTAAAGAATTCACAGGTCATCGCAGATGCGCTCCACAAGGAAGATATCGACCTTGAAAAGGCTTCAGATATCCAGCAGAATATCACATTTGAAGGCGTTATCCCTCAGGATGCTATGGACAGGATCACTGTTTACAAGAGCGTTTATGAGACTGCCAACAGCGGAAACCTCTCTGCTGCTCAGGCTATGCTGGATGTTACATTCTACCCCACACAGTACAAGGTATACTTCGATTACGATGAATGCAACATGACTAAAAAGGAAGCTGTTCAGGTGTTTAACGACATCCTTGAGGGCTTCAACGACTACTTCTATGATCTCTATGGTTACAACAAGACTCTCGGAACCTCCGTTTCCACTATCGACTACAAGAGCTATGACTACTCAGAAGCCGTTGACCTTTTCAGATCAAACCTCAAGATCCTTTCCAAGTATGTAAAGGGACTTGCTGCAAACGACAACACACAGTTCCGTTCAAACAAAACAGGCCTTACATTCAACGACCTTGCTCAGTCAATAAGCACTGTCTCCAATCTTGACCTGGACAAGATCTCTTCCTACATCGACATAAATAACATCACTAAGGATAAGGAAGCAACTTCTGCTTACTACCAGTACAGGATAGATTCACTCAACCGTGAAAAGGACGCACTTACCGAAAGACTTGCAACTCTTACTGATACTATTGCAGGCTATCAGAAGGACAACATCCTTATCATGGCTACTGAAAACGGAGCAAATTCAGAACTCACAACAAACTCCGGCGAGTACGATAAGCTTATCGAGCGTAAGGACAGTGTTGCATCTGAACTGGCCGAGACAAAGCAGAGCATAAAGTACTACGAGCAGCGTAAGGAAGGCCTGGACAAGGCTACAACAAGCACTCCTGCTATGATGGAAAAGGTCGAGGCTGATTTTGAAGTCCTCAACACAAGACTTCAGAAGCTCATCGAGGATACTCAGATAACTGCTGAGGAATATTACGAGATCGTTGAGTTCGCTCACGCTTATAACATCCTTGTTCCTCCTGTAAACTCACAGGTAGACATCGTTAAGTCTATCGTAGGTCACGCAAAGCTTCGTCTTGTTATTTTCGAGGCACTTGCATTCCTGGTATATATGGCAATGGCATTCGTTACATCTATAAAGGATGAGAACGCAAAGCCTGTTGCAGTTGCAGAGGATGACGATGATGATTATGATGACGATATCGATGACGAAGACGAGGATATCGAAGAGGAAACTGAAGAAGAGGAACCGGAAAAAGAAGAAAAGCCGGTAAAGAAGACTTCAGGTACAAACAAGAACAAGCGCAGAAAAAAGTAATATAAAGCAAACGCAAAGGCGGTAAAGGTCAAGTTCCTTTACCGCCGCTTTATTATAATAAAAAGAACGCCGAAGACGACAAAAAATGGGTTTCCAAAGGGGATGTACTCCCCTTTGGCGGGGAGGTGTACGAGGAGGGACAGAGTCCCTCCTAAAAAGAAGTAAAACGAGCGAAGCAATGTTTTACGGCTGTTTTACTTATGTGTGTCCCGGCTTGACCGGCAAGATAACACGTCGGTAAAGCCGAGGGAAGAAAACTGCGCCGTCCGTCCGGATACGCTTCGCTGTCCGGACTACTGCTTAGGGAGGGCGCTGCCCTCCCTCGCACACCCTCCTGCCAGAGGATTAACTCCTAACCGGACCGTCCCCTTTGTCACTGCATGACATCTCCCCACCCAGTGGGGAGTCACCCTCTGGACTCCCATTTCTTGCCTCCTCCGGCGTTTTTATTTTTTGTCATATCCTCCACCGCTCCTGAATATCATTCTACTATATTACTACCGGAGGTACTATCATGCAGGAAAAATCTTCAAAACAAAATCATAACCTGATCCTCGAAAACCGCCGCTCCCTTAACCTATCCGGCGTCACCGACGTCGACAGCTTCGATGAGAAAACTATCTCCCTCTATACCGAAATGGGCGAGCTCACTATCCAGGGCCGTGACCTCCATATCGACGCCATTAGCGTTGAGACCGGAAATATGTCCATAACCGGCGATATCTGGGCTGTCGTCTACGGCGATAAGGACAGAAAAGGCCCACTCTCAGCTCTGGGCAAGCTGTTCAGATGAGCGTTCCGGAAACCTTCTTCTCTGTCAATGAGGAGCTGAGACTGTTCTGGCTGTCATGCCTCTACGGAGCCGCTTTCGGCCTTGTTTTTGAGCTATTCCGCACCGCAAGACTTCTTTTCCGCCATAATGCCCTGCTGGTAATGATCGAGGATCTGGCCTTCTGTGCAATATACTGCATTTTTCTCTCCTCCTTCGCCTCTGCTGCCGCAAGAGGAGAACTGCGGCTGTACTTCCCTATCGGCAATATTCTCGGATTTACGCTGTATCTCGCTACTGTCGGCAGCCTTGTATCTGCCGCTATGAAAAAGCTGTTTTTCGCTGTTAAAAAGCTGCTTGATCTCCTTTTTTATCCGTTCCGGCACTGTTATGTATTTTTAAGACGAAAAGCAGAGCCTAAATTTGTGGGATGTTCCAAAGTTATAGTTAGTTATTTTAAAAAAATGAAAATACTATTGCAGAAGTCACGCTGTTTGATGTATAATAAAAAGGTAAATAATAAAAGAAGGAACGTGACAAACGTTGGCAAAAAAAGCTAAAACAGAGAAAAAAGGTCTGTTCAACAGATTCCTTGTAAAATTAGCAGCCGTCTTTGTTATCGCAGGGTGTATCATGCTCGTCTATACCATAGAAAAAGACTGCTCAGAAAAAGAGCGTGAGCTCACCGTTATTCAGGGTAAAATAGATTCCTATGAGGTCGAAAATGCCGATATTCAGCGTATTCTCGACAGCGATGATATGTCCGAATATATCGCAAGAGTCGCCGTTGAGGAAAGAGGCTACGCCTATTCCGATGAACGCAGATTCTACGACACTTCAAGGGATTAATTTTAAAGGAGTTATATATACATATGCAGCTGGAAATTGGTAAGATCTATAACGGAAAGGTCAAAGGGATAACCCAGTACGGAGCTTTCGTCGATATCGACGGCGGCGGTTCAGGTATGGTGCATATTTCCGAGATCGCTAACACCTATGTAAGTGAGATCCGTGACCACCTCACTGAAAATCAGGAAGTCAGGGTCAAGGTCATCGGTATCAACGAGGCAGGTAAGGTCAGCCTCTCCATTAAAAAAGCTGTGGAGAATCAGGACACCCAGCCCCAGCAGAAACAGAGAAGACA
>JAAYBK010000358.1 GCA_012718885.1 Ruminococcus sp.
AAGATAGTTGGACAGAGTGCCTGCAAGATCGCAGAGCTTGCAGGGATTACTGTTCCCGAAGGCACCAAAATACTCATCGGTGAAACAGATAGCACAGAGCTTTCTGAGGAGTTTGCTCACGAAAAACTTTCTCCTGTCCTTGCAATGTACAAGGCTAATGATATAAACGACGCATTCAACAAAGCTGAAAAGCTCATTGCTGACGGCGGATACGGTCACACATCCTCAATTTATCTCGATGTTCTTACTCAGCAGGAAAAGCTTGAAGAATTCCGCGGCCGAATGAAGACCTGCCGTATACTTGTGAATACTCCTTCATCTCATGGCGGTATCGGCGACATCTACAATTTCAGCCTTACTCCGTCGCTTACCCTTGGCTGCGGCTCATGGGGAGGAAATTCTGTAAGCGAGAACGTAGGTGTAAAGCATCTGCTCAACATCAAAACTGTTGCCGAAAGGAGAGAAAATATGCTTTGGTTCAGAGCACCGGAAAAGATATATATGAAGCGAGGCTGTCTGCCAACGGCACTTGACGAACTGAAAAACATTATGGACAAGAAACGTGCGTTTATCGTAACAGATAAGTTCCTGTACGAAAACGGCTTCACAAAGCCGATAACCGACAAGCTTGACGAGCTGGGCATACAACACGCTTCGTTCTTTGATGTTGCTCCTGATCCTACTCTTGCTTGTGCTAAGGAAGGTGCGGCACAGATCGCTGTATTCAAACCTGATGTTATAATTGCACTCGGCGGCGGTTCGGCTATGGATGCTGCAAAGATCATGTGGGTGCTTTACGAACATCCCGAGGCTGATTTTGCTGATATGGCAATGCGTTTCATGGATATACGCAAGAGAGTGTACACCTTCCCGAAAATGGGCGAAAAGGCTTATTTCGTAGCTATTCCTACCTCTGCCGGAACCGGCTCTGAGGTAACACCTTTTGCAGTTATAACCGATGAAAGTACAGGCGTAAAATATCCTCTTGCGGATTATGAACTTCTACCCAATATGGCTATTATCGACACTGATCTCCACATGACAGCGCCTAAGGGACTTACATCTGCATCCGGTATCGATGCAGTTACCCACGCTCTCGAGGCTTACGCTTCCGTAATGGCAACAGATTTCACAGACGGACTTGCACTAAAGGCTCTGAAAATAATATTTGAGTATCTTCCCCGTGCTTATGATAACGGACCGAACGATCCGGAGGCAAGAGAAAAAATGGCTAATGCAGCAACAATGGCAGGTATGGCTTTTGCAAACGCATTTCTCGGCGTGAGCCACTCCCTGGCTCACAAGCTCGGAGCTTATCATCATATCCCTCACGGCATTGCAAATGCTCTCGTAATTGAAGATGTTCTGCGCTTCAATGCTGCGGAAAATCCTGCTAAAATGGGTACATTCCCTCAGTACGATCACCCTCATACCCTTGAACGCTATGCAGAGGTTGCAGACTCTCTCGGACTTGGCGGCAAAACTCCAAAGGACAAGCTTGAAAAGCTTATCGCCGCTATAAGAGAGCTTCGCCATAAGATAGGCATAAAGGATACTATTGCGGATTACGGCGTTTCAGAAGAAGATTTCATGGCAACTCTTGACGAAATGACAGAAAATGCCTTTGACGATCAGTGTACAGGTGCAAACCCACGATATCCTCTCCTCAGCGAGATAAAGCAGATGTACCTGAACGCTTACTACGGCAGAACATTCACTGAAAAAGAGTACCCAAAGGCTTGAAAAAGGAGGAAATGCTATGAAACTTGATAATTGTATCTCAGAAAGAATAAACAAGAAGATATTCCGTGACGGAAACAAGTGCATAAAGCTGTTTGACGAGGTGTTCTCAAAAGCAGATGTTCTCAATGAGGCTCTTAATCATGCGAGAGTTGAAGAAACAGGGCTTAATGTTCCGGAACTGTACGAGGTCACACGTATTGACGGTAAATGGGCAATAGTTTCACAGTTTATCGAAGGGGAGAGCCTGGCAGACCTTATTGCTGCAAATCCGAAAAAATATAATGAATATATGGAAATGTTCGTGGATATACAGCTTGATATACAGTCGAGAAATTGTCCGCTTCTTAGTCGTCTGAAAGACAAAATGAACCGAAAGATAGAACTTACGGAGCTTGATGATACCACCAAATATGATCTCCATACCCGTCTTGATGGTATGAAAAAGCACAACAAGCTGTGCCATGGCGACTATACTCCTTCAAATATCATCATTACTCCGGATAATAAGCCATATATCCTTGACTGGGCTCATGCAACGCAGGGAAATGCCTCAGCAGATGCGGCAAGGACCTATCTCACATTCTGTCTTGAGGGAAATATTGCAGGTGCCGAAAAATACCTTGACCTGTTCTGCAAGAAGAGCAATACCGCAAAGAAGTATGTTCAGTCTTGGATGCCGATAGTTGCAGCTTCACAGTCTGTAAAGAAAAAGGACAAGGAGAAAGATATTCTCCTGTCATGGGTGAATGTGGTCGATTATGAATAAACAGATTCACAAACTCACTTCACTTGTTCTTAATGCTGTTTTGTCAGGTATTATGATAAGCGTTGGCGGTGCAGTATATCTGCTGTGCGATAATAAGATAATGGGCAGTTTCCTTTTCAGCTTCGGGCTTTTTACCATAGTCCAGAGAGGATTTGCCCTGTATACAGGAAAAGTAGGATATATCCCGGAGAATCCTCCGGGGTATATCCTTGAAACGTTTATTACACTTGTCGGAAATATAGCCGGTACTGCAATTGGAGCACTGCTGCTTCAAAATACTCGTTTCGCCGATAGTCTTCATGATAAAGCTGCCGTTTCGATGGAGATAAAGACTGGTGACAGCCTTACAAGTCAGCTTATACTCGGAGCATTTTGCGGAATGCTTATGTTCCTTGCGGTTGACAACGCTAAGGAATGTCGAAAAAAGAACGCTGATATGTCTCTGGTTTTCGGAGTCTGTCTGCCCGTTATGATATTCATAATCTGCGGTTTCAATCATTCTATTGCCGATGCATTCTATATGTTCACGGCAAGAACTTTTCCGGAAGATCTGTCATACATAGTGATAATTGCATCTGGCAATGCTATTGGCGGCATGATGATACCGGTTGTTAGAAAAATAAACTCATTTCAATAACATACTGAGAAAAGGCAGAGGTATAAATTCCTTTGCCTTTTCTTTTTAAAATGTGAATCACCTTTTTTCATACTAAAATCGATGCGATAATCAAACGAAACAAAAATACTACGCTAAAGATTAGCGTAGACAGTTATTAACACAAATAGTATTTCGAGCAAATAGAAAAACGTCCCATTTGGTCACTAACCGTCTTAAACATCCACCATTTTATCCCTGATTTTCGAGCATTTTTGCCCCATATTTGGAAATTTGCGAGAAAAGTGCGAGAAAACTGCGAGAACTTTCAGGCGGCTAAAGCAAAAAAAGAAAGGAAATAGTGACCATAAACAAGGAAGAAAAACGTCAATTATTAGAGCAAATGTTAAAGAGATGTCCAGAGATACTATCACCAACAAAGGCGGCGAGGTGGTCTCCGCTTGGAAAGAACCGAGTCTATGAACTTCTTCACAGCGGAGAGCTTTGCTCCTTCGTGTATCAGGGCGGATACGTTATCAGCAAGGACGACCTTATCGACTACCTCATAGAGCATAGCGAGGACGAGCCTGCGAGGGCGTTCAAGAGAGGTGGCAGCCGTGAGTGATTATAGCTACCTGTACGATGAGTTCCCCGAAGTAATATCAGGAGAGCAGCTGCGGCGGATACTTCACGTCAGCAAGCGGAAGTGTGCTTGGCTCCTTCAAAGCGGAGCTATTCCCTGCACCGATAACTGCAATAAGACTCGCCGCTACGCCGTGTAACTTGATGACGTTATCGAATATATAATAGAATCCGAGAAAGCGGCGGAAAGAGTTCAGCCACAGCGACCACCGGAGTTCTTCCGTGAGCAGCTGTCCGACGAGTGGTTCGATGTGCCTGATGTACTCACAATTACTGATGTGTCGGATATAACAGGCTACACTCCAAATGCAGTTGATAACTGGATTTTGAAAGACAGTCTGCGGTCGGTAATAGTGCAAACAGGTATCATAACCTGCCGTGAGTGGCTCATCGACTTCTATTGCAGCGACGGATATAACATTATGAAGAAGGTAGATAAGCACCAGGAACTGCTCAGAAAGCTCATATAACATTACCGCTCAGGATCACTCCTGAGCGGTGTTCACTAACTATTTCTTGATAAGTTTGCATTTATTATCTGAAAAGGACTGAATGATCGCTAAAAACAAATTGTTATATTATTAATTATTATTTCACTATATTTGGTTTACGTTAATATTACATTTATAATTTAGAAATAGTTTATTTACATTTTAAAAAGGTTTTACACTTGACAAGTAATAAAACTTGTGATATAATTCAGAACATAAAAGCTATGACGAAGAATAGTCAGGGCGAAAGCATATCAGAGAGCTGATGGTTGGTGCGAATCAGTAATGCCTGAACCTGTACTTCTCCCTTCTGAGCTGGAAGTCCCAAAGGTTTAAACACCCAGTAGGCGTTTCCCGTGAATGCTGCGTTAGTGCATAGAAGTTGATAGACTTCGAAGAGGTGGCGGGTCTTTGTATCCGCAATTTGAGTGGTACCGCGAGTATTGTATAATACCCGTCTCAAAGCAATTATACGCTTTGGGACGGGTTTTGTTTTCCCCTCCAAAGCAAAGAAAGGTGAAAATATATGTCAATGAATTTTATGCGTAAGCTACCGATCCCACAGGAGATCAAAAAGGAATATCCGCTTTCTGCTGAAAGCGAGCTTCTTAAAAACAAGCGTGACGAGGAGATCGCACAGATATTCAGAGGTGAGAGCGACAAACTCATTATGATAATAGGTCCATGCTCTGCTGACAGAGAGGATGCTGTAATGGAGTATATCTATCGTCTTGCCCGTGTGCAGGAGCAGATCAAGGACAAGATTTTTATAATCCCGCGTATTTACACCAATAAGCCTCGCACAAACGGTACGGGATATAAGGGAATGGTTCATCAGCCAGATCCTACGAAGGGTGAAGATATGCTTGAAGGACTAATTTCAATTCGTAAGCTCCACCGCCGCGCTATTGAAGATACAGGCTTTGTATGTGCTGATGAAATGCTTTATCCTGAAAACTACCGCTATCTGTCTGATCTTCTGTCTTACGTAGCGGTCGGTGCTCGTTCAGTTGAAGATCAGCAGCATCGCCTTACCGTTTCCGGAATGGATATACCGGCAGGAATGAAGAACCCTACCAGTGGTGATCTTTCTGTAATGTTCAATTCGATTTATGCAGCACAATCATCTCATACTTTCCTGTACCGTGGTTGGGAGGTTCACACGGACGGAAATCCTCTCGCCCATGCTATCCTACGTGGATTTGTAAATAAGCACGGCGAGTCGCTGCCGAATTATCATTACGAGGATCTTCTTCTCACATATCGCCTTTATACAGAAAAAGGTCTTGTAAATCCTTCTGCTATCATTGATACAAACCACGCTAACTCAGGTAAGCAGTATCTTGAACAGCCTCGTATTCTTTCTGAAGTTATGCACTGCTGCCGTCACAATAAAGACATTC
The DNA here is from genome assembly GCA_012718885.1 of Ruminococcus sp. Taxonomy (GTDB): domain Bacteria; phylum Bacillota; class Clostridia; order Oscillospirales; family Ruminococcaceae; genus Ruminococcus. Next base: position 5,641 of record JAAYBK010000358.1, read on the forward strand.
GCCGAATGATAAAGGGATTCATGGTCGAAAGCTATCTGGAGGACGGTTCACAGGGCGTTAATGACGGCGTATTCGGAAAGTCTATTACAGACCCATGCCTTGGCTGGGAAAAGACAGAGGATATGTTGCTCCGCACTGCTGATATTTTGTGATTAAACGGAAGGACAGACTAATGCTAATAAGAAAAGCTATAAATACAGATATCCCGGGGATTCTGAATCTTCTGCTTCAGGTCGATATGGTTCACCACAACGGCAGACCTGATCTTTTCAAAGGACCGGCTACAAAATATAACGCAGAGGAATTACTGAAAATCATTGAAGATTCCATGACGCCTGTAATTGTTTGTGTTGACAAGGAGAAAGTTTTAGGACACGCTTTCTGTATTCACAAACAAGTAGTTGGTGACTCCGTCCTGACAGATATAAAAACGCTGTATATTGACGATATCTGCGTGGATGAAAATAACAGAGGTAAGCATATAGGGAAGCTGCTCTATGAACACGTTCTGGAATATGCGAAGAAAAGCGGCTTTTACAACATCACACTGAATGTATGGACTTGCAATCCGGGTGCAATGAAATTTTATGAAAGTCTCGGCTTGAAGCCGCAGAAGATCTGTATGGAGACGATACTTTAACCCGTTTTTCTTGTCAGATTTGTTTTGTTCATTTTATGTGTACATCTTTATGCATATATATTTATACTTAAAAAAGGAATGATAAATGTGAAAATAGGATTCTCAACACTTGCCTGTCCTGAATGGTCATGGACAGACATTTATTCAATGGCAAAGGATTTTAAATTTGACGGTATCGAGATAAGAGGTCTCGGCAATGAGATCTTTTCTGTCAAGGCTAAGCCTTTTACAGATTCTCAGCTTCCTGACACCATTGCTAAACTTAAATTAATCGGGCTTGAGATCCCTTGTCTGTCTTCAGGGGCCTGCCTTAAATTCAAGGATAAGTATCAGGAAGCAGAGGACGAAATAAAGGCATATGCACAGCTTGCAAGCATGCTCGGCGCTTCTTACATAAGAATACTCGGTGACCTTGAGCCTGCACCGGGCGGCGATGTTGACGATGAATATATCGTAGAGACTCTCACTAAGCTTGTACCGATTGCGGAGGAATACAATGTAACTTTCCTCGTTGAGACAAACGGCGTATATTCCGACACAGCAAGACTTGCAAAGGTGCTTGACAACGTAAAGAGCCGCAAGGTTGCTGCTCTCTGGGATATGCATCATCCTTATCGCTACAACAACGAATCTCCCGAGACAACAGTTTCAAATCTCGGCGAGTATATCAAATACATACAGGTCAAGGACAGTGTTATGCGTGAGGACGGCAATGTTGAGTACCGTATCATGGGTACGGGTGATATTCCCGTCAAGGCTATGATAGAAGCACTTGACACTATCAACTACAACGGA
>JAAYBK010000359.1 GCA_012718885.1 Ruminococcus sp.
AAGCTGAACAGAATATATGGGCAGAGCCTTGAATGGATCAAGACGCTTTATCTCGAAGCATTCCCGGCAAATGAACGTGCTCCGTTCTGGATATTGAAACGACGTGCCAAGCAAGGTAAAGCGGATCTTTATGAGATTGTGGACGGTGATGTAAAGGTCGGAATGGCTTATGTTGTAACATATTCGGATATGGCTTATCTTTTTTACTTTGCTGTTGACAGATCCCTGCGCGGTAAGCAATACGGAACAAGAGCGCTCGGAGCTATATTGGAGCAATATAAAGGGAAGCGCATATTTCTTGCTCTTGAAAACTGGAACGAACAGTGTGATAACAAGGAACAACGGCTAAAACGCCATGATTTTTACCTGAAATGCGGTCTGGAAGATCTGCCTTACAAGCTGAAAGAAGCAAAAGTGACCTACTCTATTATGGGCGTGGGTGGTAAAGTTGAACCTGATGAATATAAGCAGCTTATCGGCAATTATCTCGGCTTTCCTATGAAATACTTTATTGAGATGAGAATCATAGATGATGAAAGGCGATAGGTTTATCACAAACAATGACATACCGCTTCTGTTTCAAAAAAGATTGAAGACTATGTGATAAAAAATGTAAATCTATACAAGACATTGGAGAAACAAATGAACATTGAGAGAATAATGGAATTCCCGTATTGGATAATAGATATTCTTCCGAAGTGTGTACCTGATGATAGAAGTACTATATATTCAAAGGTCGAGCAGTATTATCTGTCTCAACCGCAGATAACAGAACTTCACAGGAAACAAGCTGAGATCATTATAAAACTCAGCTGTTATTATGATATACAGCTCAGTACTGATAATGGAGAGAATTTTTCAAAATCGGCTTTACCAGATGATATAGAAAAGCAGTTTATCGCCTGTGTTGGAACGAAGTCGCTTTATATCTCGATAGAATCGCCTGAATGCCTTATAACACTTGATGGCTGTGACACATATATGACAGTCTATACATTTGATGAAGAAGTGGCTGAGTTGATTGGGGTGCTTGCGAGATCAGTTGGTTTGTTTACATGGACATCTTAACTAAAGATACCGGATCTTATATTTGGTACTGCAAAGGAGCAAAAGCCGCTGAAAACAGATAAAATCGGCAGGTTTGTTGTTGCTCCATCGCTCGGTTATTCAAGGTTTATGAGCGATGATACAAAGAGTTACTTAGATTCTTTGTTTCTGAATATAAGGAGGATGAATATGAACTTAAATAAAATTAAAACCTATTTTATCGTAGATTACAGAGGTATAGGAAAAAACGAAGCAGTTTTGTCTATTTTTCCTGAGATAGTGTTTAATAAAAATCAATATGAAGAAGTACGAGCAGCGATTCAAGAAGTTAGAAAGAGATTTGATGGATTATACACAAGCACAACACAAAGTATCCTCTGGATTACAATTAGTGTTAATCTTACTGGTTTCCCCAAAAAGTGTCATGATGAAATTATCGAATGCCTTGTTACCGAGTTAAACAATGTTACGGAAATTCAGAAAGTAATCATTAATGTTGGTAGACCTGTTGCCGATAACACAAAAGTTGAGATTGAAGATGATGATGAATGTGGACAATCAGATTGGAATCAGGTTTTAGGCTTGACGAAACTTTCTCTTAACTATATGGTTCATGCAGAAGGACTTGAAGGCGAATGTTTCATTTATAGTGTTTACTTTAATGACTATACTGCTGATGAAGAAAAAGCGGATGTTGTAAAAAACGCTATAAATTCTTATGATTTCAAACTAAAAGGCAATGATTATATCGGATATTTAGATGTTTCGATTGATAAAAACAAGGTTTCAATATATCTTGATCTCGGCAATGTTGAATTACAGAATGAGAACAACATCATTCATGGGATTCTTCTCGCTATAAACTCAATTCATGGTATCAAGAAGGTTATCATAAATGAAGGGTGTTTATAATTTAGCTCAAAAATTCTAATTCGTCTAAATGACGTTGAAACATGGACAAATATATTATCATGGAATATCTGGACAGTTAAAATGAGTCATAGACCGTTTTTATTCCGCACTTTATCCGACTGCGCCTAAATGCTTGAAGAAAACGGCGATGTTCCTCAGTTCCGGTGATGACGATATGTATGACGGAGCAAAGTTATCCTATGATGGTGATTTTCTCGGCTATCTTGGTTTGGAAGGCTGCGGTATTTTTACCAATCATGATGTAGATGTGGTCGAAAAGATAGGAAAAATGGCGGCTGAACTGTAAGCAAGTTGTCAACACAACAACTAAGCTCTCGGAAACGGGAGCTTTTCTCATAGATAAGAAACCTTTTCGCGCTAACCGTTACATATGTAACGGTTTAAATGAAACTGCCCGTTGAATTATCCGAATAAATATGCTGCAATAAGCACATAAGGAACAGGAGTTACCTAACTCATAAAAGGTGGAAAAATCATGAACGTTATTATCGTATTTTTTTCAAGAGCTGATGAAAACTACTTCGGCGGCTCAATGAAGTAAGGGGGAGTTGAGAATAAAAGTTGCTGTACAGATAAGCCTAACATTCTGGGGCTTGATATACCGGATTGGAGACCATATCGCCCTTATCAAATGAAGTCACGTTGCTCTTTGATAAGGGGAGTTGTTCTAATTATATATTGACATTCTAAAATATCTGTGATATTATTTGAAAAAAGCCGAACTATGAACTAATCTAAAGATGGGAGGAGACCGGTTTTGAAAAGCAGATTACTTTCTTTTGCAGTAGCATTGCTATGTTTTGCATATACGTTTTTCTCAAACTCTGCTTTTTGTAGAGCGGAGGGCACAAGGGTAAAGCAAGATGAAATACATGGTATCGACGACACGGTATTCTGTATCACAAGACCGGATGAAGCTAGTCTGACTTCTAAGAATGCCGCAGATTTCGGTCTTTCAGCAGATGCAGCAGATAATACACAAGCTATGCGCGCTGCTTTTGACTACTGCCGCAGCCATTCAGGTATGAAGCTTTTGATTGAACCTGGCATCTATCATTTCAGTCCGGAAGAGGATATCTATCTGAATAGACTGCATGACGTACTTATCGATGCGAAGGGTGCAGAGTTCATTTTCAGTACACCTCATTATTTCAAGCTCTATGCCTGTGAAAATGTTGAACTTAGGAATATGATAGTTGACTGGGACTGGGATACCCTACGACTTGGTTCTCTCGTAAAGATAGAAAATGAAAATGACGCAGAAAACACGCTTGAGATCGAATTTACTGAGCTTGATGAGGTAGATACGGATATACCTCTTCTGAGTTTCATGCAGTATGATCCTATTGATCTTGTAGCTGGCGTTCATGGTAGCTTCAAGATATATAGCCCATTTGTTGATACTGACTGTATCAGAAAAGTGGAAAAGGTGAATGGAAGGCCGAATGCGCTGAAGATTACCCACAGCGGTGCACTTGATTATTTCAGAAACGATGAGGTATACCTTCTCAGGCACTATATATATGGCGCTCAGGTGTTCAACACCGTTGAAGAATCGTCAAACATTACCTTTGACAATATCAGTATTTATGGGGCTTGTGGCATGGGCTATGTTTTTGCTTACGGTTCACATCACTATCAGATACTAAATTCGTATATAGGACTGCGTCCCGGTGCAGAAGACAAATACAGGATATCCACTACGGCGGATGGCATCCATATTGCAAACACCAATGGCTATTTCAGGCTCGATAACTGTGATCTGAGCTTCTGCGGTGATGATATTCTGAACGTGCATGACGATATGTTCTATATCGAAAGCATAGACAGAAGCCGGACGGTTATGAAAGGAACTGTAGCAATAAAGATTGTTGAGCCGGGGCATACACTCGGATTCAAGGATATGAGCCTCAACGATATCAGTTATGAAGCAAATGTTGCTGACATTACCAGGAATGGTTATGAAGCGACAATTACCCTTACAGAACCTCTGCCGGAGTTCATCACTACAGATATGCTTGCATATAGCAAAACTAGAGCCTCTGAAAACTATGTACTGACAAATAACTATGTCCATGAGACAAAGGGAAGAGGCTTCGTAATGAATGCGGACAACTGCCTGTGTGAGGGGAACAACTTCTATCGTACCTGCAGTCAGACTTTGCAGTCTCGAACTGATATACCAACTTCACACGTTATAGAAGGTACAGGAGCTGAGCATATTCAGATTAGTGGCAATACTTTCACTGAATGTAATTTTGGAGGCAGGGGAGATGTTATCACGGTTGAAAGCCTGATGAATGGTGAACGTATCGGCAATACTCCATTAGCAGATATACGTATACTGAACAATGAGTTTAACTCTTGCTATCAGCCGCCAGTCAATGCAGATAACGCTGACGGACTGATAGTTACCGACAATATATTCAGGGATTGCGAGAAGCTACAGATAGGTGAACGGTGTAAAAAAGCTACTGTATCAGATAATAAATTCCTATCCAAAGGCGACTGCAACGCAGACGGTAGCTTTAATATATCTGATGTCGTTCTCTTGCAAAAATGGTTGCTTGCCATCCCAGGTACAGATATAGCTGACTGGAAATCATGTGATTTATGTCGGGATGGGAGATTGGACGTATTTGACTTGTGTTTAATGAAGAGAGAACTGGTGAATGGAAATTATTAATTCCATGGAATAATAAGTGATTGAAATTGAATATATATAAGTAACCCCGTATCACTGGTCACCAGTGATACGGGGCGTTTCTCATATTAAGAGGTGTGGTGCAAAACATGACTACTTTCGTTTATTGCTGCCGCAGTTGCGATAAAGCATAGAAATGATGCAAATAGTGGTCTTGCTTTCTACCAGCCTGGAATAATACTCCTCGATGTTCTCATTACTGCGTTTCAGGTCAAGCAGCTCCGATACTCTTATCGCGCATCGTTTCTGCTGCATCGCCTGTAAATGCTAAGTTTGGAATCAAATTGATGCAAAGCATCATTGTCAGACAAAATGCAAGCAGTTTTTCCGAAATGGATAATATACGTTTCATTTTCGTCACGCTCCTACAATCAAATACTATTGGTTAAACTATGCTTAACAAGCAGGGGAACTCCACACAGACAGCGACCTGAACGTATTGATAATCATTCATATATGCTTCGTATAACCTTAGCCGGAGAGCCGACAGCTATCATATTTTCGGGAATATCCTTTGTCACGACCGAGCCTGCGCCGATCACGGCGTTATCTCCGATAGTAACTCCCGAAAGAATGGTCGAGTTAGAACCTATCCATACGTTCTTGCCTATATGTATCGGCTTGGGTATCAGGTCGTGGCGTTCTTCGGGGAGCAAACCGTGATTCAGAGTTGCAAGCACAGTGTTGTGACCAATCAGCGCTCCGTCACCGATGTAAATACCGCCCTGATCCTGAAACTTACAGCCCGAATTGATGAATACGCCCTTGCCGAGATGAATATTCTTTCCGCAGTCGGTAAAGAACGGCGGGAACAGCCCGACCTCAACAGGCTCACCGATCAGTTCCGACATAAGCGCATTTATTTCATCAGGTGTATGATAACTGTTGTTTATCTCCATTGTGATGCGGATAGCCTCTTGACTCAGCTTGTGCATAGTCTGATGAACACCGCATTCCGCCGTGACCTGCTTTCCGCTGTTCATGTATTCGAGGAATTCCGCTGTTGTCATAGCTGTCACACTCCTTAGACATTCTTTCCTAATTCATAAGCGGCCTGTAAGTATGCTTGATTTGATTCAGCATCGGCAGGATCGGAAAGCCCTCCGCCGGATAGCACCTTGACGAGCTTCGCTTTCTCAAAGCAGTCAACCCAACCCTGCATACCGCCTTTGGCTGTCTGATAAACCTCATCACCATCCTCGGCAGAAGCGGTTATCAGATATACCTCTCTGAACTTGTAGTCCGACGGATATAGCGGATTGCAGCGGTCAAGCAAGGTCTTGAGCTGACCGCACAGCTCATAGTAGTATATCGGATTTGCAAAGATCAGCACATCGGAATTGCCGACCTTCTCGCAAATCTCCGAAGCATCGTCCTTGATAACGCATTTCATTGTTTTCTGACAGGCAAGACAGCCCTTACAGAAATTCAGCGTTTTATCTTTCAGAGAAATAAATTCAACATCGTGTCCTGCGTCCTGCGCACCCTTTGCCGCCTGCTTTGCAAGTGTTTCCGAATTGCTGTTATTACGCAGACTTGATGATATTACAAGTACCTTTTTAGCCATAGTTCTGCTCCTTATTTCAGATATTCACGGTAAAACGCCTCAATCTTATCAAACGGGATAGCGTCCTTTCCGCCGCCGTCATAGAGGTCTGTATGAACGCAGTCGGGAATCATCATAAGTTCCTTGTTATCGGTATACTTGCTGTCCTTTATCATAGCGGCGTAAGCGTCCTTAGAAAAATAGCAGGAGTGAGCTTTTTCGCCGTGGATAAGCAGAACGGCACTTCTGATCTCGTTGCTGTAAGTATTGATAGGCTGATTCATGAACGAAATACAGCCAATCAAATTCCAACCGCCGTTAGAATTGAGGGATCGTGGATGATAGCCTCTCTCGGTCTTGTAATA
>JAAYBK010000360.1 GCA_012718885.1 Ruminococcus sp.
AGATGGAGAACCGTATCGGCCGTGAGATAGAGGAAAAAGAGGGACTGCTCAACGATATCGAGAGAGTAGCCGACCTGAAATTGTCTCAGCTTGAGCACCACAAGTCTACCCTCGTTGAGTTCCAGGACTATAGCTTCCGGTATGAGGGGGCTGATGCTCCGCTGTTCACAGGGCTGACCTTCCAGGTGAAAAAGGGACAGAGGATCGACCTCCACGGAGGAAACGGCTGCGGCAAATCAACTCTCATAAAGCGTGTGCTGCATGAGGCAGGGCTGAGAGAAATGGCAGGCAGCTATTCCGAGTCCGGAAGCTGCTCTGTGGCCTCAGGACTGGAGATATCCTACGTGGATCAGGACACATCATGGCTCAGCGGAGATGTGTTCAGTCTGTGCGCCAGGCTGGGTATCGACCAGAGTATGTTCTGCACTGTACTGCGCCGGCTCGACCTTGAAAGAGTACAGTTCCAGAAGGATATCAGCGATTTTTCCGAGGGACAGAAAAAGAAGGTTCTCATCGCCGCAAGTCTTCTCAGGCCGGCACATATTTTCATATGGGATGAGCCGCTGAACTATATCGACATCTTTTCCCGAATGCAGATCGAAAAGCTGATACAGGAGCATCAGCCGACGATGCTGTTTGTGGAGCATGATACCAGATTCAGAGAGCTTATTGCAACTGATACGGTGGAGATATAAAAAACGGGGCGGAAGGATCTCCCCGGAAAAGCGTAGCAAACGTCCCTGTTTTCTGCTTTTAGCTAATTCAGATATTATACACAATATTATCTATAAAAAGACATGAAAGCAGCTTATAAAAAGTGGTATAATATATACACAAAAACTATCGCAGAGGAGGGAACCTATGGATTTTCAGTCATTTGTTGACAGCATAGCAACTGCGGCTTGTGTAGTGTCAGTGGAAAAGCTGGAAAACGGCAGCTATGGCAAGGTTCGTATAGTTACCGGAAATCGTGCATATCTGGACAGCATCGAGCGACCTACCGAAAAACTGACTATGCTCACTCAGAAATTCGTACCCAACAGTGAATATACGAATTACCTGACAAGAGATCTGAATTTTGAGGGCTCCTGCTATGATGCTGCGGTAAGGAAGAAGTGCCTGCACGCATATGCTCATCCTGCCAGATTCGATGTATGGTTCGACATGACGTTCCTGTCTCTGTTTCCTGATGACGACAATATATGCTACTGTATGTACATTATGGAGATCAATTTCAAGCCGGACGCCAAAAGGATGTCAACTATATCTACTGATATCGCTTCATCTGTTCTTGAGACCTGTATAAAGCTCCGCAGTGCGGATGATTTCAAGGAGACGATGTGGTCTATATGCGGAGATATACGTGATATTTGTGATTCCGAGCACTGCTGTATACTGCTCATGGATACTGATAAAAGGGAATGTTCAGTGCTTTGCGAGGCGTTTTCCAAAGAGTCAGGACTGCTCCCTATGGATAAATATATCGATGAGAAATTCTATGATATTGCCGATTCATGGAAGGATACGATCGCAGGCAGCAATTGCATAATCGTCAGAAATGAGCATGACATGGAGGTAGTAAAGGAGAGAAATCCTGCCTGGCATAGGTCAATAACCAGTGCCGGCGGAAAGACTATCGTACTTTTTCCGCTGGAGTTCAAGAACGAGCTGCTGGGCTATATCTGGGCACTCAACTTCAGTGCGGACGCTGCTGATACGATCAAGGAGACTCTTGAGCTGACTACATTCATACTCGCTTCAGAGATATACAGCTATCAGATGATGAAAAAGCTCCATGTACTCAGCTCCACGGATATGCTTACGGGAGTAATGAACCGTAATGAGATGAATAATTATGTGGATGCACTTTCTGAAAGCTCATCCGGAAAATCAGTGGGAGTTCTGTTTGCCGACCTGAACGGGCTGAAGGCTGTGAACGACGGAGCAGGCCACAATGCCGGAGATACCCTCCTGAAAAATGCTGCGAATGCTCTCCGGGAGGTATTTGCGATACATGAGATATTCCGCGCCGGCGGAGACGAGTTCGTTGCAGTGGTAACGGCTGTGACCGAGGAGGAGCTGAACAGAAAGGCTGAAAAGCTGAGGGAGGTCTCAAAGAAATACGATGATCTGGTATTTGCCATAGGCTTTGCCTTTGAGGGAAATGTCAGAGATGTCCGTACAGCGCTCCACAATGCTGACGAACGTATGTATGCTGATAAGAAACACTATTACGAACTGCACCCAGAGAAAAAGCGTGGTGCCATAGACAAAAGAAATGAGTGATATAAGGCTCTGCAAAGGCGTTTGCTTTTGCAGAGCCTGCTCTTATGCGGCTGCCGGCGGAAGCTGACGTACAGCTGCAAAAAACTGTCGTTGAATACAGTAGACAAAACGGATCAGATGTGGTATAATATAATTTGATTGATTAATCAGGACTGAATGTGTCGGTCATGCCGGGACAGTATCTGTGCTGCAAATGAGCAGCTTACATAACTTCACAGAGGAGTCATATTTATGAAAGGAATAATCCTCGCCGGAGGCTCCGGCACAAGGCTTTATCCGCTGACGTTGGTAACGAGCAAACAGCTCCTGCCAGTGTACGATAAGCCAATGATATATTACCCCATGTCCACGCTGATGCTGGCCGGGATAAGGGATATACTCATAATCTCCACCCCAACGGATCTGCCCAATTTTGAGAGGCTGCTGGGGAATGGATCGGAATTCGGTATAAATCTCAGCTATAAGGTACAGCCCTCGCCGGATGGACTTGCCCAGGCATTTATTCTCGGCAAGGAATTCATAGGTGATGACTCCTGTGCAATGGTGCTGGGTGACAATATATTCTATGGAAACGGCTTCGGAAAGCTGCTTCGCACCGCAAAGGGAAATGCGGAGACAAACAGCCGTGCCACTGTATTCGGCTACTATGTCTCAGACCCGGAGCGCTTTGGCGTAGTGGAGTTCAACGAGAATGGGCAGGCGATATCGATTGAGGAAAAGCCTTCACAGCCCAAGAGCAGCTATGCTGTCACCGGACTTTATTTCTACCCCGCCGGAGTTGCAGAAAGAGCAGAAAAGGTACAGCCCTCCGCCCGTGGGGAACTGGAGATAACCACTCTCAACGAGATGTATTTGCAGGATGGTATCCTTGATGTACAGCTTCTGGGACGAGGCTTTGCGTGGCTTGACACTGGTACTATGGACAGCCTTGTGGATGCTACTGAATTCGTCCGCATGGTTCAGAACCGCCAGGGCATTGAGATATCTGCCCCGGAGGAGATCGCTTTCATAAACGGCTGGATAGACCGTGACGGACTTATGAGATCTGCTGAAAAGTACGGAAAATCTCCCTACGGCGCACATCTGAAAAAGGTTGCCGAGGGCAGGATAGCATATTAAGGAGCATGGAAAATGAGCAATTTTACATTCAATGAGACGAAAATAAAAGGTGTTTACATAATCGATGTGAAGACCTACGGTGACAATCGTGGTTACTTCATGGAGACCTACAAGGAGTCTGATTTCAAGGCTGCCGGGCTTGACTACAACTTCGTTCAGGACAACCAGTCCAGCTCACGCAAGGGCGTGCTGCGTGGACTTCATTTCCAGAAAACTCATCCCCAGGCAAAGCTTGTGCGTGTGCTCAAAGGAGAGGTTTTTGATGTTGCAGTTGACCTCCGCAAGGGCAGTCCCACATACGGTCAGTGGGTAGGCGCAGTGCTCTCAGAGGAGAACAAGCGTCAGTTCATGATCCCCCGTGGATTCGCTCACGGATTTGTGGTAATGAGCGACTATGCAGAGTTCGCATACAAGTGTGATGACCTGTATCATCCAGAGGACGAGGGCGGTATCATGTGGAATGATCCTGCTATTGGTATTGAATGGCCTGAGGTCGGAGATATCATCCTCAGCGAAAAGGACAAACTCCACCCGTCACTTGCAGATTCCAAAGTAGAGTTCTGAGGAGGAACACAATGATTATTTTTGTTACCGGCGGTGCCGGATTTATCGGTTCAAATTTCGTATTCCATATGCTTGATACTTACCCGGACTATCGTATAGTATGTCTGGACAAGCTGACCTATGCAGGCAACCTTTCAACACTTGAGCCTGTAATGAA
>JAAYBK010000361.1 GCA_012718885.1 Ruminococcus sp.
ATACACCAGAGATATTCCGAAGCTCATGAAATACTGCTTCTTGTCCGTTATTAGCGATGGAGCAAACTCCAAGATGGGCAGCATCTTCACGCCTTACAAGTTCTATTACTCGTGGAATAAAGCAAATGACCAGGACAAGGTTTCAAATGGTATAAGTTCACTTCTTACCATGATAGAGGGGGCTTTTGCTAAGGACCGTATTTTAAAGTTGCTCAGGGATTTCATTTTCTACCCAGACGACAGCAATAAGGATGAAGTCATAGTCTGCCGTTACCCTCAGTTCTTTGCAGCTCAGAAAATGCTGGATAGCGTGAAATCGCATATGCGACCGGCTGGCGATGGCAAAGGAGGTACTTATTTTGGAGCTACAGGATGCGGAAAAACATACACAATGCTTTTTCTTTCAAGACTTATAGCCCTGCGAGATAATGAGGCTTTTAACAATCCGACGATAGTCATTTTGGAAGACCGTGAGGACCTGGATACACAGACTTCCGAGCTGTTTGTTACAGCGAAGAGGTATCTACATGAGGCAGATGTGCGCAGCATTGAAAGCCGCGATGATTTGGAGAAAACTCTGCGGGATAAGCCAAGCGGCGGCGTTTACATCACAACCATTCAAAAGTTCTGTGAAAACACTGGACTGCTTTCCGACCGCAGCAACATCATTTGTATTTCCGATGAAGCGCACCGCACCCAGACCGGTATCGGTGCAAAACTGAAGAAAACGGATAAAGGCGTATATACTACTTACGGTTTTGCAAAGTATTTACGTGACAGTTTCCCGAATGCTACATATTGTGGCTTAACCGGAACTCCGATTGATGAAACTATCGCTGTTTTTGGCCAGGTTGTTGACAGTTATACCATGAAGGAATCCAGTGACGATGGCATTACTGTACGTATCGCATATGAGCCTCGTCTGGCCCGCGTCATCCTTTCTGATGAGCAAGCAAAGGAAATTCAGAAGTATTACGAACAGTGTATTGCAGAAGGTTCTAATCCGGAGCAGGTTGAAGAAAGCAAGCGTGCCATGAGCTCAATGGCAGCGATTCTCGGACATCCAGACAGGATCAAGAAGCTGGCAACAGATGTTGTGGAGCATTATGAATCACTTTGTTCAGAAAAACCCGAGGTGGTTCAAAAAGCTATGATTGTCTGTGCCGACAGGCCGCTTGCATTTAAGGTATTAAAGGCAATTGAAGCTATCCGCCCGGATTGGTTCGTTGCAAATAAAGCTGAAAATGAAGACGAACTTTCAGAGGACCAGCTGGACAAGCTTGTGGCGCTACCAAAAATTAATCTGGTTGCCACCCAGGGACAGAATGACGAAAAAGAATTGTACGACATCTGCGGTACAAAAGAATATCGCAAGATGCTAGACAAGGAATTCAAGAACAATGATTCCAATTTCAAAATTGCCATTGTTGTCGATATGTGGATTACCGGCTTTGATGTTCCATCACTTGCGGTTATGTACATTGACAAGCCTCTGCAGAAACACACCTTAATTCAGACGATTTCCCGTGTTAACCGTGTCTTTGATGGTAAAGATAAAGGTCTTATTGTTGACTACATAGGTATTAAAAATGACATGATGGAAGCCGTTAAGAGATATGGCAGTCCGCAGGAAAGCCCAATTGATGAGTTGAACATTTCTATTGGCATTTTTAGAAACCACCTCGCACTCATTGATGAGCTCATGTCCGGTTTTGATGCAACTATGTTCCATCATGGTACACCGATTGAACGATTGGATTGTCTTAACAAGGCCGCTGAATATGTTCAGGAGAAGAAGGATACCCAGACACGTTTTATGGGTCTTTCCAGGCGAATGAAGAGCGCTTACCAGATCTGCTATCCTTCCGGAGAACTTACCGATAAGGAAATAGCAACAGCTCAATTCTACATGGCAATTCGATCCATCATATACAAGCAGACTAAGGGAGATGCCCCAGATGCTGAAATTATGAATGCCGTAGTTGAAGAGATGGTCAAGGAGGCTATTACCTGTACCGGAATC
>JAAYBK010000362.1 GCA_012718885.1 Ruminococcus sp.
AACTCCTGACAAGTCCGCATGGCAGCAGGTGGGCGTTCCGTGGGCTTACGGGAAAGGCGAATTTGACGAGAGCCACTGCCCATTCCTCGGCAAGACACGCTATCCCTGGGCAGCAACTATCACCGGTGCTAAGATAAAGCAGGATCAGGACGCTCCCAGCAATGCAAGAGGCGCAAAGCATCCCAACGGAGGTGGATTTGTTGCCTCTACTGCAAAGGTGGACGCATCAGTCTATGTGGGACCTGATGCAAAGGTGCTGGGATATGCGACGGTCAGCGGCAATGCTGTTGTGGATGATCACGCAGTAGTGACAGGTAATGCAAAAGTCTCCGGCAATGCAGTCATCACAGGACACGCAGTTGTGGCTGAGAGTGCAGTTGTAAAGGACAACGCAATTATCGCAGATTATGCCGGTGTTATGGGACAGGCTGTAGTTTCGGATAATGCAAGGGTGATCGAAAGCGGACTGGTATTCAATACATATAAGGTAAACGGTGATGCAACTATAAAGGGTGTGGCTTATTGTCTTAGCAATGGCTCAGCAACCGGTCAGGCAATGCCGGACGGCGATTATTATGACGATTCCGGCAGAACTATACAGAAAGGCTCTATGTACGGCTGGACAAGCTATGATGAATACGCCCAGAACAGGCCGTATACAGACGGACAAATGGCTGCACTGGAGTTTTCAGCAGACAGCTCCTGTATAGCTGGAGACGTTTATACCTCCACATTCGGTATAACAATTGGTGCTCCGACCTGGAGCGAAAAAAAGACCTCCGGCAACGGTGTGCTGACGTTTGACGGCTCAGCAGATCAGTACATAATTGCAGACAGTTCATATGCTGCCCTCCACAACGCTGAATATCAGACAGCTGTTCTCCTCCGTGACAACAGCAGGAATGAGATCTTCAGATTCGGTTCTGACAAATACATCTCCCTGACGGCGGAAAACGGTTCAGTCATACTGACCGGTGCAGATCAGAGTGTTTCTGTGGGCGATGCATATTCTCCCGGCGAATGGATAACGGTCAGCGTTCTTATCTCAGAAGGTAAGGCTCTGCTAAAGGTCAGCAATAGCCAAAATGTCAGATCATCTGAAGGAGTGTTTACATCTGAGCCGGTCGATGTTGTAGGAACTGACTCCGTTTACCTGATCGGTGACGGAATGAACGGATCTATGGACTATTTCCGTGTGTATAACAAGGATGCAGCTGATCCGGAGTACTATTACACCGCAAGCGAGGATATCTCATCTGTCATAGGCGATGTAAATGCTGACGGCAGATTCAACATCGCCGATGTTGTGCTGTTACAGAACTGGCTCCTCGCAAGACCTGATACCATCCTCGCAGACTGGAAAGCAGGCGATCTCTGTCCGGATAACAAGCTGGACGGATTTGATCTTTGCCTTATGAGGGAAATGCTCCTTGAGAAGCAGTGACTTCATCTGTTGAATGATCGGGGGCTTTCTGTGTTATGCGTTATTCCTGTACCGTACCGCCTAAAAGCATCCCCACATAATTGATAGATCCCCGAGCCTTAGCTCGGGGATTACTCATATTGCTTTACAGATTTCCTGCACAGACTTATAATTTACTGAAGATTTTACGCAATCCAACCATTAAGGAGCTATATCCTGACGATTAGGCGCATGACTACAAATGCCGGACATCGAAACCTATTGTGAGTGGATATTACTAAACGGGACAACTTGTATAGCTGTTCCCGTTTTTTCAATTACATCATCTGTTATCTATTTTATGCTTTGCCCTCCTTTACATCAATCATTCTTAATTTTATTATCCCTACTACCATAAAAAAGAAGACCGCTTTCGCAGTCTCCGCATTGCTTTAATCCATTTTTATTTCATAGCTCTCAGCTAAATCTTCTTCAACATCGCCCTCGGTAGAGGTTATGTCGTAGTTATTCGTATGGCTCATAGCTATGCTTTCAACAGTATCTATCCTGTTTCTGACTTCTGCGGCTATAACCTTTGCGCGTTCAGCATCTATATACAGAGCAGCTTTATCGCCGCCAAATACCTCAAGTATCTCATCTTCGATATCATTGAGCTTTGAAATATCAAACCAATCGAATGAGGATACCAACTTTAGCTGTTCTCCATGCATCTTCTTGAACGGCTTACAATTCACACCATTTATCGGTATTCGTGAAGTTAATCTATCATACCAGAGCGAGGTTCCGCTGTCAAATATGGGAGCAGCACCAAGCCATTCAAGGGTATTAGCATCTCGCAGAAGTCCGAAGTTATTGAAGTGTCTGTCCTCGTTTGCTATGATATAGTCGAGGACTATCATTTTATCGAGAGCAGGAACAATGTCTATTCCGAGCTCCTTGCAGATATCAACATAGTGAAGATATTCGTTTTCATGATTAGCTTTTGTTCTAAGTTGGAGTATTCTCCATGCACTTATGAGCTCGGTGTCTTTTGTGACGAAGTCTTCGCAGACACTATACGGCTCATCGTTGATCCACGTTACTGAATATGGTACATGAGCTATTCCGAGCCTATCCATTATCTTTGATGCAATAACCTCATTGAAAGTCTGCTGACTATACGGATTGGATCCTGATTTCAGAAGGCAACGTTTGCCGTCAATGACCTTCCAGCGTTTTTTCAGATTACCGTCTGACGTATTATCCGGCGAACTCAAATCGAAACCTGAAATTTTACCGTTTGTACCGAACAAAAGGTCTCCGATATCATCTGAGAAATCGTTATCAAAGAAGTTTACATCTTCCCACGACATATTACTTTCATACGGCTTTCCCCAGTAATGATCTGATAAGCTGAGTCCAAGGCATTTGGTGAGGAGAAGATTTGTGCTTTCGATACCAAGTGTATCAAGCATATCTGATAGTCCCATTCTGCTTGCAGGTATAGAACGTCCAGTCCACCACTGATTGAATGCATACCTGTCAGCAGTCTCATTCTGGCACTGCATACGAACAACTCCCACTGGAAGATGCTCTTTAGATATGATGCTCCTGATTCTGGATATTCCGCCAAGTGTTTCATCGATATCAATGTCAGCAACCGCTATATTCTTATGCATAAGGATATATCTCAACATTCTCACCTCGCTCTTTTTTTCATTATACCACACCTAAGATACAAAATCAAGCCTTGCAATTCAGTGCTTTCACAATACGTTCTTGAAGCAAATACCTCAAAGCTAAAGGCAAATTTTGAAGGTGGTATTATGGACGAAAAACCAACACATCCAGTTATCATCGATACCGATCCTGTTATTGAAGAAGCTAATTAATCATCCTACACTCGCTGTGGTTATCATGGCGGGTGTAGTTTGCTTTTTACTGAAAATATTTTCAGAGAAAATTCATTCAGAGAATTGGCAATTTGGTTTTTTAGAGGTATAATAGCAATGATAAGCTGAATAATAATTCAGAGAAAATTTTTTCAGAAAGAAGCAGTGTATATGTTTATTGGTCGTCAAAAAGAACTTCAGCAGCTTTCAACTGAGCTTTCCGGATGGAAACGCAAGACCGCTGTATTGATATACGGAAAGCGCAGAGTTGGTAAATCAACATTGATAAAAGAAGCTGCAAAAAACTTTGACGGTGTTGTTATCAATCATATGTGCGTTTCCAGCACTTTTGAAGGAAATCTTGAACTGATTTACCGTAGTGTATCAGAGAGCCTGTCGCTGCCAAATATGCAGTTCGATTCAATGTTTGCGATGATGGATTATCTGAAAACTTTGGATAAGAAGATACTCCTGATTATTGATGAATACCCGTATCTCAAGCAAACGAAAAAGAAAAATGAAGTAGACTCATATACGCAAGTCGTTATTGATCGTTTGCCTAAAAATGTAAAACTGATTCTTTGCGGTTCCTATATAACGATCATGAAAGAACTTCTGACAGAGAGCAATCCGCTGTTCGGTAGATTCTCTTTGATTCAGCATATTCATGATTTCGATTATTATGAAGCATCGAAGTTTTATCCTGATTTATCTGTAAAAGACAAAATAGCTTATTATGCTGTTTTCGGCGGTTGTCCGTATGTGTTGGAGAATCTGGATACTAATTCAACGGTTAGTGATAATATAATAAACTTGATGCTGCCAGAAACCGGATTGATTCGTTCACATATAGAGAATATCATGCTGAAAGAGATTCAAAAGTCATTTGATGCAAGAATTCTGGAGGATCTTGGGAATGGAAAGAAAAAGTATACTGAAATCAGAGATCTGATTGGAAACAACGAAACGGGGTTACTGGATAAGCAGTTGAAAATTCTTCTTGATATGGAAACAATTCAGAAAACAGAACCGATCAATCGAAGAAATGATAAAAAGAAACAGTTTTATGAGATTATGGACAATCTGATGCGTTTCTATTTCTCTTTCATTTTTGGTAAAGCAGGAACTGTTCAAAGAATTGGTGAGAAGCAGTTTTACAACAGAAATATCAGTGATGTATTATTGCAATTTGTCAGCAGAAGGCTGGAAGGGATCACTCTGCAATATTTCCATAGAATGTCTTTGCTCGGAGAATACCCAGATATAGAGGACTTCGGAAGCTACTGGTACGATGATCCTGAGACAAAAACAAACGACGAATTTGACTGTGTACTGAAGCGTAGCGGTGAGCATTATGATTTTTATGAATGTAAGCACTTTGACAGACCGATGACACTTGAAGAATGTAGACAGGAAAAACAGCAGTTAGAGAACATCCGAGGAATACAGGTGGCGGATATTGGATTTGTTTGTACAGGTGGATTTACTTTTGAAGATACAAATGAATTTATACTTATCACCGGAGAGCAGTTTTACAAATAATATAACCGAATAGACATTATCAGCACTAGCGAGTCTATCCAAAAATTTGTGTAAACCTCCAAAGTAGTGTATAATAGAAGAGACACTACTTCGGAGGTTTTAATTATGAGCAGAAGGCGAAGAAGCGAAACAGAAGAACA
>JAAYBK010000363.1 GCA_012718885.1 Ruminococcus sp.
TACCTTAATGACCTCTCCGACGAGCAGCTTGCTCTCTTCGGCATCGGAAGAGACAGCGACAGCAGATATTATATCCTCTCACCTACAAATGCCGTATATGACGCAGCAAAGGTCAAGGGCAACAAGCGCCTGTATTTCAGCGATCTCAACAGCAAGGCGTTGAAGGCGTTCAATAACAGTAATACAGACGATTTCGGCAATCAGCTTTTCAATGTCAAGAAGGACAATACAGTTTACCTCAATACCCTGTCAGACGAGCAGCTTGGCAAGCTGGGCGTACCTGAGACAGGAGATGTAATGTACTTCAACGGAAAGGTATGTTTCCGTTATTATGTTGCAGAACTGGAAGATTATTTTGATGTTGATTCAAGACACATCTCTATAGATCTTCTTAACTGATAAAAACTTAAAGGAGGCTGTCATGAGCGAATATTTCAAGAATATCAACAAAATAAAGTTTGAGGGCAGAAATTCAACAGAGCCTCTTGCTTTCAAGTACTACGATCCGGATCAGCTCATAGGCGGAAAGACAATGAAGGAGCACCTGAAGTTCGCTCTTTCATGGTGGCATACAATGGGCGGAGACGGCACCGATATGTTCGGTGTGGGAACTGCTGACAAGACCTGGGGCGAGAGCGATCCTGCCGCAAGGTCAAAGGCAAAGGTAGATGCTGCCTTTGAAATAATGGATAAACTTTCCATTGATTATTTCTGCTTCCATGACCGTGACCTCTCTCCGGAGTACGGTTCACTGGCAGAGACTAATGAGAAACTGGATGAGATCACTGATTATATAGCTGAGAAGCAGAATGAGACAGGGAAAAAGTGCCTCTGGGGAACTGCAAAGTGCTTCGATCATCCGAGGTATATGCACGGTGCAGGCACCTCTCCATCGGCAGACGTCTTTGCTTTCACAGCTGCACAGATAAAGAAGGCTATTGAAGCTACAGTAAAGCTTGGCGGAAACGGCTATGTATTCTGGGGCGGAAGAGAGGGCTATGAGACTCTCCTGAACACAGATATGGGGCTTGAACTGGATAATATGGCTCGTCTTATGCATATGGCTGTGGAATATGGCCGTTCTATCGGATTCAAGGGCGATTTCTACATCGAGCCAAAGCCTAAGGAGCCTACAAAGCACCAGTATGACTTCGATACTGCAACTGTTCTTGGCTTCCTCAGAAAGTACGGACTTGAAAAAGACTTCAAAATGAATATAGAAGCAAATCATGCTACCCTTGCACAGCATGCCTTCCAGCATGAACTGAGAGTTGCAAGAGTCAACGGAGTTTTCGGTTCTATCGATGCAAATCAGGGTGACCCGCTCCTGGGCTGGGACACAGATCAGTTTCCTACGAATATATATGATGCAGCACTGTGTATGTATGAGGTGCTGAAAGCCGGAGGTTTCACTAACGGCGGTCTTAATTTTGACGCAAAGGCAAGAAGAGGTTCCTTCACTCCGGAGGATATCTTCCTCAGCTATATTGCTGGAATGGATACATTTGCGCTGGGACTCAGGATAGCTCAGAAAATGATAGATGACGGACGTATCGATCAGTTCATCGCTGACAGGTACTCCTCCTGGACTACCGGCATCGGCAGGGATATAATCGATGGAAAAGCCGGTTTTGCCGAGCTTGAGAAATATGCGCTGGCAAAAGGCGAAGTTTCTTCGTCACTCAGCAGCGGACGTCAGGAAATGCTGGAGTCATACGTCAATAATATAATGTTCAGCATATGATGATCTTATAAGACGCATTCCGCATATGATTGCGGCGTGCGTCTTTCTGATAATAAAGATCAGGTCATATTTAATTGAAATAGTTGTATTGATCACATCAGTCAAGCCAGGGCTGACAATGGGAGCGGACGTCCGGACAGAGATCAATCAACATTCCGGATCACAATTATTTGCCGTTTCCTATTCATTAA
>JAAYBK010000364.1 GCA_012718885.1 Ruminococcus sp.
CTTCCTAAAACTTTCAGTTTTAAATTTTCCCCAGATAGGGCGCACGCAAGTTAAAAAGCCAATGTAGTAATACATGGGAGCGCCCTATCTGGGGAAAATTTTAGATTAAAAGTCTTTGGAAAGGGGTTCGGGGAAGAACCTTTCCTCAGAAAGGTTTTCCCCGAGTATCTGGCATATACTGTTATATAAGCACCGCACTTAATTGACGGAGATCTGTACTTACAGTACACAGTACACAAAATGTAAGTAAGATTGTGCAAATAGTTATTGAACAAGTGTCTGGAATGTGGTATCATCTGATTGTAGAAAACACAATTATAAACATGGGGTGAAATAATGAAAAAGATATTCAGTCTCATTATATCAGCAGGACTGTTCCTGAGCAGTCTTACCATTGCATCCCGGGATAATGCCGTAAATGCGGCAAGCGAATCAAAGGTCATAGCACTGACCTTTGATGACGGTCCTAATACAACGACAACAAACGATGTACTTGACATTCTGGCTGAATATAATGCCAAGGCATCCTTCTTCCTGATCGGTGACAATATAAATGCTGAAAGTGCAGCTTCAGTGAAAAGGGCATATGAAATGGGGATGGAGATAGACAATCATTCAAAAACTCATTCCAATATGTCAAAAATGTCTGCTGAACAGGTAAAAGCAGAGATCTCTTATGTTGACGAAAGAATTAAGGAGATCACAGGCGAATCTGCAAAATTCTTCCGTCCACCGTTCATCGATGTGAGTCAGAGCCTATATGATGCGGTAGATCTGCCGTTCATCTGCGGTATAGACTGTCAGGATTATATGCAGAATGTGACCACACAGGAACGTGCAGACTACATACTGAACGGCGCAAAGGACGGAGTTATCGTGCTCCTTCATGACGCAGCCGGGAATCAGCAGACCGTTGAAGCACTGAAAATAGTTATGCCTGAACTTGTTAAACAGGGCTACGAATTCGTAACTCTGACAGAGCTTTTCGAGCGTCAGGGCGAGACGCCAAAGCATAATATCCTGTATTCAAATGTAGGCAAATATCCTGAGGGGTATGAATTTAAGCAGGAACTCACGGCTGATCCGGATCGTATAGCACTGGACAAAAATATTCTGGAAACTCTTGGCGATACATATGCGATCGAGACAGACTATGTCAGCGCATCAGGTTATCCGCCTGTTATCGCCTTGCAGAAATGGTCGGGGACTCCTCAGATATGGCACACGATACAGCCGTTTTATTTCAATGGCGATAAGGCAGTTTTTCTTGCCGGGGATATAATAACAGCACTGAAGCAGTTAGGCGTAAGCTGCAGCGATCTTGACGGTATCAGTGTTACAGCTTATACCGGTGAAATATCCCTCAGCAATGCAAAGCTGCTGGTAAAGAGCAAAGTTACTGATACCATCACCGGCGATGTAAATATGGACGGAGTTTTCAACATTGCCGATGTGGTAACGGTACAGAACTGGCTGCTCGGGCGAAGCAGCTCAGGAATGAAAAGCTGGCAGGCAGCTGATCTTTGTAACGATGGGGCGATCGATTCATATGATCTTTGCTTATTGAGAAGCCAGCTTGTTCAAAAATGATCATACTCCTCTGCGCTGGAGTATATCATATAAATTTGTTCTGTAAGGGGAACGGATCAGAAAAGACTGGCTTCACGTCGGTCTTTTCAGCGATATGATCCGGAATAAGGAGGAAACATATGGGACACAAAAAAATAGCTGCTGTATTGCTTTCTGCTGCAATATGCGCTTCTTCAGCCGCTTTGCCGCAGACCCTCTCAACTGTGGAAAACAGGATCACTGCATATGCTTTAAACATTGATGATATGCCTCAGGAGTATCAGTATGCTGCCGACTGGATATGGCAGAACAGGATCTCCCGTGAACGTTCAACAGAACGCCGCAACACAATATTTGACCAGATAGTTGCCGGCAAGGGAACTATAAATTATGTGGTCAAATGGCAGTCATACCGCACTGTAACCTATGAACAGCGTCAGCAGTTTGAGAATATGCTTTCCAAAAGCATAAACGCATGGAACGACTGGCTGGCAGGGTACGAGAACTGGCCTTATGAGCATATCGATGTGAAGATAGTTGGCTGGGCCGTTATCGACAAGAGCTGTCTTCTTGACCTTCACGATGACGAGGTCGTTTATACTGATACACGTTACTATGATGCTCAGTATGATACGTCCAACGGAAGGGATACCATTCCGGACAGAGAGCCCTTTGCTCCGTCATCACTTTCACGTTTTGACCATTTCACTGAGAATGGATATCAATATCCCGGCGGACTTGACAAGCGTTTTGATATGTATATGTGGGCAACTCAGGGCTTCCCAGATATAGGCGGCTGCGGAGGTGACTGGGGACAGCGCTTGTCTGATACTGCTTATCTTAATATGATAAACGGCAACGGTATCCATGTTCTTGAGCATGAGATCGGTCACGGATTTGGTATGACGGATTTCTACGGTGGAGAAGGAGAATCTGACGGATTCCCTCCCGGTGGATTTCCCGGAGGCTCATCTATAATGATGGCTGGTTCATCTGCAAAAATAACCGATTTTGACGGATGGATGCTCCGCTATATGTGGACTAAGATAAAGGATGAAAACAACCGTTTTGATCTTGCAAACGCACTCCCCGAAAAAGTTAAGGGCGATGTGAACGGAGACGGTTCATTTAATATTGCTGACGTTATATCTTTGCAGAACTGGCTTCTGTCACGTCCGGATAACAAGCTTTCGGACTGGAAGGCAGGCGACCTCTGCGAGGATAACAGGCTTGATGCTTACGACTTAACGGTTATGAGAAGTATGCTGCTGCCAGATGCTATCCCAGATCAGCCCGATGATCCGGAGGAAAGCGAAATGATAACTGCAAACCTTGCTAAACACGGCGCATCTCTCCCCTCTCAGGGCAAGGCAAAGCTGGTCGTATTCTACGTGGATTTCCCTGACTGTAAATATGACTATGCACCAAGTACTGATGAGCTGGAGAAAATATCTTTCGGAGCAGCCGATGAATCAAATCTCTGTTACCCCTTTGAGAGCATCTCTGCATTTTACGGCAGAGCTTCCAAGGGAAGTATGAAGTTTGACGGAAAGGTCTTCCGCTATACGACCAAGGAAAAACAATCTGCATATGACGATAACAAGGTTAAAATTGCAGAAGAATGTTATGAGGCTTTCAAGGATCAGGTCGACTTCTCACAGTTTGACGGTGACGGCGACGGTAGGATAGATGCGACTCTGTTTACAGTTCCTGA
>JAAYBK010000365.1 GCA_012718885.1 Ruminococcus sp.
AAGGTATAGCAGAATGGTAACGAGTTTTTCTGACAGCGTTACGATTGTGTCTGACAGGGCATTTATTTCTTGCTATCAGCTTTTCCAAATGTGAAGGACTGACGTTACTACAGCGAAAGAAAGCAATGCAAATGTATATAGAAACAGCGTAATTTACTTTGGAATGGTATTTATTACGCTTATCATCATCTATGACGATATTTTCGTTGATCAGCATAGAGAAGTTATACATGATCAGGCTTGCAAATATTTCCTGTATTATGCAGTCCTTTTTCTTTGAATGAAAGGAAATAAGACCAATATGGTACTTTAACTCTCTGAAAGAAGTCTCGATGCACCAACGCATTTTGTAGATCTTCTTGATATCATCGGCAGAAAACTCATTGTCCCAGAGATTAGTGACAATGGTTTCATACTTACCTTCAGCAATCTTGATCATGATTATTCTGAATTTAAGAGGGTATGTATCTTTTGAGCCTTTCGGAATGAAATCGAAAGTTGAGGATGCCGGAAGATAACGATAATGTTTGGGATCAGCTTTGACCTCATTAGTCTGTCTTCTTGTAAGCAAAATAGATTTGGAAGAGAGGATCTGTTTCAAAAAGCTCAGGAGGAGCATATTAAACTATGGAAAAGAACTATGACATCCTCAAAGTGATAACCCATGCAGATGGGGGTGAGGAATACTCAAAAAACGTTTCAAAATACCCCTCAAATGAGGACAGTGTTGCAGTAAGAGGATATGGCGTAGATGCGAATAATCCAGCAACAGCTATGATGCAGTTTGATACAATGGCTAAATATCACGGTAACGAAGGAAAGAACCAATACATCCAGTACATGATGTCTTTTTTGAAAGAGACCGCTCCAGATTCTGAGACTGCTAATGCTAACAGTTTGGAACTTTCACATATGGATGATACTTCTGTTGTATCGGTATTCTTTGCTAAGCTCCCCGTCTTCAGTATTTTTGAATACGCTATGAGATACTTGTTAAAGCGTTCTATAGCAACGTTAAATTTATTATATGCGGCGACGAAAGTTTTGAGTAATTGCTTGATGTGTAAAAGTCGATGCTCCTCTACAAAATGTGTTGTTAGATATCTTTTGGATAAGTCTATGAAATTTGCACCTTCTTTATTTATCTTCTGCAAATTGCGGTTATGAATCCAACAAGACGTATGAGCTTTAGCATAGAATTCATCGACAAATATCTCAAACAAGTCGATGACAGAAGCCCACTCCTCTATGAATAAGGAAATCGTCTGAATGAATATATCCTGAGATACATTTTCATTAAGCTTCAGAAGAGTTCCTTTCCGGATAGATTTGTATTCCTCCTCTTCGGCGATAAACTCACCGAGGTATTCCGAAATGATAAAATGCGGCTTGGTTAATAATTCTTTTATATTCATATAGCTCACCCTTTCACTCTCTTCAATAAATGTACAGCGTAGGATTTTTTCTTCTATAAATATAATACTACATTTCAGGATTATTTTGGTCGCCTTCAAGGCGACATTTTGGCTTATTTACAAAAAGGAACTCCCATCACTGGGAGTTCCATATAAGTTCTAGCCTCGCTTCATCTGGTTCGTGAT
>JAAYBK010000366.1 GCA_012718885.1 Ruminococcus sp.
AAGTAATCAGGGAGGAAGAAAAATGGCTAAAAAGGCAATGATCAATAAGCAGCAGAGAACTCCCAAGTATTCCACAAGAGCTTACAACAGATGTAAGATCTGTGGCAGACCCCACGCTTATCTGAGAAAGTTCGGCATCTGCCGTATCTGCTTCAGAGAGCTGGCTCACGATGGTCAGATCCCTGGTGTTAAGAAAGCAAGCTGGTAAAATACTAAAAGGAGGTCATTCGGTATGCAGATAACTGATACAATCGCAGATCTTTTAACAAGAATCCGCAATGCGAATACTGCTAAGCACGCCACCGTTGACGTTCCCGCTTCAAGAGTAAAGAAGGATATCACACAGATCCTCGTAGATGAGGGCTATGTAAAGGGCTTCCAGCTCATCGAGGACGGAAAGCAGGGCGTTATCAGGATCACACTTAAATACGGCGACAACAAGTCACCCGTTATAACCGGACTCAGAAGAGTTTCTAAGCCCGGTCTGCGTATCTATTCAAGCTGCGCAGATATGCCCAAGGTAAGAAAAGGCCTTGGTATAGCAATCGTTTCAACTTCAAAGGGAATCGTAACTGACAAGAAGGCAAGAGAGCTCAATGTCGGCGGCGAAGTTCTCGCATACATCTGGTAAGGAGGAAGCTGATATGTCAAGAATCGGTAAAATGCCCGTCAGCATTCCCGCAGGTGTAGAGATCAAGAATGAGAACAATCTCATCACCGTAAAGGGACCTAAGGGCCAGCTCAGCAGACAGTTCAGCACAGAGCTCGGTATCGAGGTCAAGGACGGCAATATTGAAGTAACAAGACCAAGCGATGACAAGCGTCACCGTTCACTTCACGGTCTTACAAGAACACTCATCAACAACATGGTTGTTGGTGTAACAGAAGGATATACAAAGACTCTCGAGATCGAGGGTGTCGGCTACCGTGCAGCAAAGAGCGGAAACAAGGTTACTCTTAACCTCGGTTACTCTCATCCTGTTGTACTTGAGGAGACAGATGCAATAAAGATCGAAGTTCCTCAGCCCAACAAGCTTATAATCAGCGGTATCGACAAGCAGGCTGTAGGTCAGTTTGCAGCTGAAGTACGTGAGAAGCGTCCCCCTGAGCCGTACAAGGGCAAGGGTATCAGATATGCCGGCGAGCACATCATCCGCAAGGAAGGTAAGGCCGGTAAGGGCAAGAAGTAATTAAAAGGAGCAAATTGCTATGATTAAGAAATTTGACAGCAATAAGGCAAGATTAAAGAGACATCGCAGAGTTCGTGCAAAGATCTCAGGAACTCCCGAGCGTCCCCGTCTCAATGTGTTCCGTTCATCCAAGCACATCTACGCTCAGCTCATCGACGACGTAAACGGTGTTACTCTTGCTTCTGCATCCAGCATGGATAAGAGCTTCGAGGGCAACGGCGGCAATGCTGATGGCGCTCGCAAGGTAGGCGAGATGATCGCAAAGAACGCTGCTGACAAGGGTATAAGCGAAGTTGTTTTCGACAGAGGCGGCTACCTTTACCACGGCCGTGTTCAGGCTCTCGCTGAGGGTGCTCGTGAAAACGGATTAAAGTTCTAAGAGGGAGGTACAACAATGGCTAATATTGAAACACAGGCTCCTGAGTTCGTTGAAAAGGTCGTTGCTATAAACAGAGTTTCCAAGACAGTTAAGGGCGGACGTGTAATGAAGTTTGCTGCTCTCGTAGTTGTCGGCGACGGAAACGGTACTGTAGGCTTCGGTCTCGGAAAGTCCGGAGAAGTTCCGGATGCAATCCGCAAGGGTATCGAGGATGCTAAGAAGAACCTTGTAAAGATCGCTCTCAAGGGAACAACAATCCCACACGAGATCGTAGGCGCATTCGGCGCAGGCAGAGTTCTTATGAAGCCCGCTGCACCTGGTACCGGTGTTATCGCCGGCGGTCCTGTCCGTGCAGTGATCGAAGTAGCAGGTATCAAGGATATCAGAACAAAGTCACTTCGTTCCAATAACCCCTGCAACGTAGTAAGAGCTACTATCAACGGCCTTGTTAACTGCACTTCTGCTAAGGAAGTTGCTGAAAAGAGAGGCAAGACTGTTAAGGAAATTTTAGGTTAAGGAGGCAGTAACAATGGCTAAGAACATCAAGCTCGTAAAGAGCCTTATCGGAAGAAAGAAAGACCAGATCGCTACTGCTCAGTCACTCGGCTTAAAGAAGGTCGGCGACACAACAACTCAGCCTGACAATGCTCAGACTCAGGGCAAGATCAACAAGATTTCTCACCTCATCGAGGTTACAGAAGCGTAAGCAAGGAGGTGCACTGATATGAAAATTCACGAATTAACTCCTGCACTCGATTCCAACAAGGCTGTTAAGCGTATAGGCAGAGGCCACGGCTCGGGTAACGGAAAGACCGCAGGCAAGGGCCATAAGGGCCAGAATGCAAGAAGCGGCGGCGGCGTAAGAATCGGTTTTGAAGGCGGACAGATGCCCCTCGCAAGAAGAATTCCTAAGAGAGGCTTCAAGAATATCTTCGCTACAAAGTATGCTACCGTAAACGTATCCGACCTCAACAAGTTCAAGGACGGTACAGTAGTTGACACAGAGCTCCTCGTAGCTTCTGGTCTCGTTAAGAAGGTAGAAAACGGCGTTAAGATCCTCGGCAACGGAGAGCTTACTGCTAATTTAACTGTAAAGGCTGCTAAATTCTCACAGAGCGCTATCGAAAAAATCGAAAAGGCTGGCGGGAAGGCAGAGGTGATGTAATGTGTTCAAAACGCTGAAGAACGCTTGGCGTGTTCCTGAGATCAGGAAAAAGCTTCTCTACACATTATTCATGGTCATCATTTTCAGATTCGGAAGCGCTGTAACAGTGCCTTTCCTGGATCCTGATGTTGTTGGTAAGTGGATGGATAAGTCCGCTACCAACGGCAACTTCCTGGAGTATCTGAATATAATCACCGGTGGTGCCCTTTCACAGGCCACTATCTTCTCACTCTCAATAACTCCATTCATCAACGCATCCATCATCATGCAGCTGCTGACATATGCGCTGCCTCCTCTTGAAAGACTGAGGGATGAGGGCGAAGAGGGACAAAAAAAGCTGAACAAAATAACAGCGGTTGTCTCAATAGTCCTTGCATTCTTCATGTCATATGCATACTATGTAACTCTTTACAGAATGCATATCGACATAGACGGCGTAACAAAGTACGCTGTAAAGTACAGAGGAAAGAATTTCGATCAGTACTTCTCCGCAGCAGTTATCATACTCTGCTTCGTTGCTGGTGCTGCTCTGGTTGTATGGATGGGTAACCGTATCAGCGATAAGGGTATCGGAAACGGTATCTCTATGCTCCTTTTCGCAGGTATCGCAGCAAGATTCCCTGTTGACGCAGGCGTTCTTGTTCAGCTCGTTAAGGATCAGCCCGCTAAGTACCTCTTCGTTGCTATCGGCTATGTATTATTCATAATTGCTGAGATCGCCTTTATCGTCTTTATGAACGAGGCGGAAAGACGTATCCCGATACAGTACGCAAAGCGTGTTGTAGGAAGAAAGCAGTACGGCGGACAGAAGTCGCACATCCCGATAAAAGTTTGTATGAGCGGCGTTATGCCTATCATTTTCGCAATGTCATTCATGGCTCTTCCTCAGACAATACAGATGTTCAAGGGCGATCCAAAAACGACATCAGGCTTCTATTATCACTTCTGTGAGTTCTTCAATAGAACAAACTGGAGCTACGCTATACTCTACTTCATCCTCATCATCGCATTCAATTACTTCTATGTTTCGATCCAGTATAACCCAACAGAGATCGCTAACAATCTCCGTCAGTCAAACGGTGGTATCCCCGGCATCAGACCTGGTAAGCCCACTTCAGACTACATCCAGAGAGTTCTCAACAAGATCACTCTCGTCGGAGCATTCTTCCTCGGCGTTATCGCTGTTATCCCGATACTCATCGGTAAGGCAGACAATAACCTGATGGTTCTCTCAATGGGCGGTACAACGATACTCATCGCAGTATCCGTAGCACTGGAAACAACACGTACACTTGAATCCCATCTTATGATGCGTCATCATAAGGGCTTCTTATCGTAAGGAGGACAGCATATGAACCTTATCTTTTTAGGCGCTCCCGGCGCAGGAAAGGGTACACAGGCAGAGGTAGTTTCCGATGCACTGAATATACCCCAGATATCTACAGGCAATATCCTTCGTGAGGCTGCCAAGAACGGCACCGAGTACGGCCTCAAGGCTAAGGCAGCTATGGACGCCGGCGCTCTCGTTTCAGATGATATCGTTATCGGTATCCTCAAGGACAGGATCGCTGAGGACGACTGTAAAAACGGTTTCATCCTCGACGGCTTCCCGAGAACCGTTCCTCAGGCTGAGGCTCTGGACGCTATGGGCATTCAGATCGACAAGGTGATAGAGATCAACGTTGCAGACGATACTATCAAGCAGAGAGTATCAGGCAGAAGAGTCTGCGAAGGCTGCGGCGCATCCTACCACATTCAGTATAAACCTTCAAAGGTTGAAGGCGTTTGCGACAAGTGCGGCGCAAAGACTGTTATCCGTAAGGATGACCAGCCGGAAGTCGTACTGGACAGACTTGCAACATATCACGAGAAAACTGCTCCCCTCAAGGATTACTACGAGAAACAGGGCAAGCTTGTTACAGTAGAAGGTCAGGAGGAAGTCGCAGACACATCTAAGCTCACACTTGCTGCTGTAGGAGTAGAGAAGTAATGAGCATAACTATAAAATCACAGTCCGAACTTGCCATAATGCGTGAAGCAGGCCGTATAACCTGCGGCGCAATATGGTATGCGGGCGAAAGGATAAAGCCGGGAATGTCTACTATGGACGTTGATAAGCTTGTAGGTGAATACTTTGCAAGACACGGCTGTAAATCCTGCTTTAAGGGTCTGTATGGATTCCCCGCAAATGCTTGTATCTCTGTTAATGAAGAGGTCATCCACGGGATCCCAAAGGCCAGCCACAGATTAAAGGAAGGCGATATCGTCAGCATAGATACCGGAGCAGCCTATAAGGGCTTCAACGGAGACAGCTGCTGGACCTTCCCTGTAGGCAAGATTTCTGATGAAGCCAAGGCATTGCTTGAGGTAACTGAGAAGAGCCTTTACGAAGGTATAGCTCAGGCTCAGGTTGGCGCAAGGATCGGAGATATTTCTCATGCTGTTGAAGAATACTGTGCTTCACGAGGCTACGGAATCGTAAGAAATTACTGCGGCCACGGTATCGGCAGAGAGGTTCACGAATCACCGGAAGTACCGAACTGGGGTAAGCCAGGTCATGGTCCCAGACTGGTGGCCGGTATGACAATATGCATTGAGCCTATGATAAATGCAAAGGGCGACGATGTCAAAACCCTCAAAGACGGTTGGACCGTGGTTACCAAAAATGGTTCACTGTCAGCTCATTTTGAGCACATGATCGCAATAACTCCTGACGGTCCCGTCATTTTGACGCAGCCCTGACAGGGGGATCGATCGTGAAGATACAAACAGGAAGTGTCGTCATAGCGGTGGCGGGCAGAGACAGCGGAGGTCACTTCGTAGTGACCGGATGCGACGAAAGATTCTGCTATATCGCCGACGGGAAGAGCAGGAAGCTCAGCTCCCCGAAGCGGAAGAATATAAAGCATATCCGCCTGACAGACAGTATGATCGATATCAATGGTATTACCGATAAGAAGCTCAGGATCATGCTCAGAGCATTGGATCAGGAGTAAAAGGAGGTTGTCTTAGTGTCAAAGGAAGACGTTATCGAAGTCGAGGGCGTTGTAACAGACGCACTCCCCAACGCAATGTTCAAGGTACAGCTTGAAAACGGTCACGAGGTACTTTCCCACGTTTCCGGCAAGCTCAGAATGAATTATATCAGAATAGTGCCAGGTGACAAGGTTAAGCTTGAAATGTCACCATACGACCTCTCAAAGGGCCGTATCACTTGGCGAGTTAAGTAATAATACAAGGACGCAGGATATACAGCGTCCATCCGCTAAAGGAGGTATTTTAAATGAAAGTAAGACCTTCAGTAAAACCTATATGCGAAAAGTGCAAGGTTATCAAGCGTAAAGGCAGAATCATGGTTATCTGCGAAAACCCTAAGCACAAGCAGCGTCAGGGTTAATCAACGTAATGCATTTAATGGAGGTGCAAGATTAATATGGCAAGAATAGCCGGTGTTGACCTTCCCAAGAATAAGCGAATCGAGATCGGTCTCACTTATATCTACGGAATCGGTCGTCAGACTGCAACAGATATCCTCAAGAATACAGGCGTTAACCCTGATGTAAGAGTCAAGGATCTCGCAGAAGAGGATGTAGCAAAGCTTCGTGACTATATCGACGCAAACTATACAGTTGAAGGTGATCTCCGCCGTGAGGTCGCACTCAACATCAAGAGACTTGTTGAAATAGGCTGCTACAGAGGCGTTCGTCACAGAAAGGGTCTCCCTGTAAGAGGACAGAGAACCAAGACCAACGCAAGAACCCGCAAGGGCCCTGTAAAGACTATCGCTAACAAGAAGAAGTAAGGAGGTCATGAGCTTTGGCACAGCAGAAGGGTAAAAAGGTCTCTACCATCAGAAGACGTAGAGAGCGTAAGAATATCGAAAGCGGCGCTGTACACATTCAGTCCACTTTCAATAACACCATCGTTACTATCACAGATACAGCAGGTAATGCTATTTCATGGGCAAGCGCAGGTGAGCTTGGCTTCAGAGGTTCAAAGAAGTCAACTCCTTTCGCAGCTCAGACCGCTGCCGAGACAGCTGCAAAGGCTGCTATGGAGCACGGCCTCAAGAACGTTGAGGTATACGTAAAGGGACCTGGTGCAGGTCGTGAGGCTGCTATCAGAGCACTCCAGACCGTTGGCCTTGAGGTAAGAATGATCAAGGATGTTACTCCTATTCCCCACAATGGATGCCGTCCGCCTAAGAGACGTCGTGTCTAATCATAGAGGAGGTAATTAAAATGGCAGTTCAGAAGGAACCAATACTCAAGAGATGCAGATACTTAGGTATCAGCCCTGCGGTTATGGGTGTTTCCAAGAAGGAGTCCATCCGCTTCAAGAATGCAAACAACAGAAAGAAGATCTCTGAATACGGACTTCAGCTTAAGGAAAAGCAGAAGCTCAAGTTCATCTATGGCGTACTCGAGAAGCAGTTCAGACACTACTTCTCAATCGCTGAGAAAATGGAGGGTAAGGCCGGTGATAACCTTATCACTTGTCTCGAATCCAGACTGGACAGCGTAGTTTACAGAATGGGTCTCGCTCTTACAAGAAGAGAAGCAAGACAGCTCGTTGTTCACAGCCACTACACAGTAAACGGCAAGAAGGTAAACATTCCTTCCTATAGAGTAAAGGTCGGCGACGTTATCGCTCTCCGTGAAAAGGACAGGACCTCTGAAAAGTTCAAGGCTACAGTTGAAGAGACTAAGGACAGACTCGTTCCTGTATGGCTCACTGCTAATAAGGATGACTTCTCAGCAACAGTAAATCGTCTTCCTAACACAGAGGATCTCGATTACGAGGTTGCTACACACCTCATCGTCGAGCTGTACTCCAAGTAATAAGCTGCTTGAATCGTCAGAACTCAATACAAATATTTATTGTGAAATAGGAGGGTTTTTATGCTGGAAAAAATTAATAAGCCTGATATTGAAATTGTCGAGCTTAAAAGTGACGGCAAATACGGCAAATTCGTTTTAGCACCGCTGGAGCGTGGATACGGAATCACACTTGGAAACAGCCTCAGACGTGTGCTGCTCTCCTCACTTCCGGGCGTTGCCGTAACATCCGTAAAGCTTTCGGGCAAGGATGGTACGGTACACCATGAGTTGTCAACTATCCCCGGTGTAAAAGAGGATGTCACAGAGATCATCCTCTCCATCAAGGGACTGACTGCCAAGCTCTACGGAGAAGGACCTAAGACGGTCTATATAGAGGCAGAGGGCGAATGCGAAATAACCGCCGGAGATATAAAAACCGACTCTGAGGTCAATATTCTTGATCCCGGTATGCACATTGCAACACTGGGCAAGGACGCTAAGCTCTACATGGAGATCACAATAGACAGAGGAAGAGGATATGTTTCAGCCGAAAGGAATAAGAAGCAGATCAACCTCCCCGTTGATGTTATCGCCGTAGACAGCATCTATACTCCTGTTCTGAAGGTAAACTACACAGTCGAGGATACTCGTCTGGGTCAGGTGACCGACTATGATAAGCTTACAATGGAGGTATGGACCGATGGTACCATCTCCGCTAAGGAAGCTTTATCACAGGCAGCAAATCTCCTTGGCGAACACCTCAAGCTCTTCATCGACCTCTCTGAAGAGGCAGGACTTGCTGAGGTACTCGTAGAAAAGGATGAAAAGGGCAAGGAGAAGATCCTTGAGATGACTATCGAGGACCTTGACTTATCGGTACGTTCATTCAATTGCTTAAAGCGTGCCGGAATCAATACCGTGGATGACTTGATTAACAAGTCTGAGGAAGAAATGATGAAGGTTAGAAACCTTGGAAAGAAATCCTTCGACGAGGTTAAGGAGAAGCTCCAGTCACTTGGCTTCGACCTTAGCTCAGAAGAGGAATAAACCTATAACTGGTGCGTAAAGCGCACCGATACGAAAAAAGGAGTGAATTACAATGCCGGGTACAAGAAAGCTGGGCAGAACAACTGACCATAGAAAGGCTATGCTCAGAGGCATGGTAACTTTCCTGCTCGAGAACGGCCAGATCGAAACAACCGTAACAAGAGCTAAGGAAGTACGTGCAGTTGCCGAGAAAATGATCACTATCGGTAAAAATGATGATCTGCACTCCAAGCGTCAGGTATACGCATACGTAACAAAGGAGTCCGTTGCAAAGAAAGTTTTCGACGAGATCGCTCCCAAGTATGCTGACAGAAACGGTGGTTACACACAGATCGTAAAGATCGGTCCCCGTCGTGGCGACGCAGCAGAAATGGCTATCATCAAGCTCGTTTGATCTGAGATATAAAAAAACCGTCCTTCGGGACGGTTTTTTGTTTATACCTTGGAACAGCGCTTTGTATTAACGCCCCAGACGCCTCCTACAGCGCCCGTGGCAGCAAGCAGCAGTAATTTGCCGGGGGATGTGAAACGCCCTGTAATGAGCAGGGAGAGTACTGCTAAGAGGATATATAGTACTATGCCGCAGACAGCTCCCTCCTTCAGACCATGCCTGCGCCGGAATTTTCCGCACAGCCATCCGGCAGAGATGCCTCCGAGACAGATATCGAGAACAGCTATATACTTTACGAATATCATTTCGTGGAGCAGAAATAGGGTAACTCCGGCGAGA
Organism: Ruminococcus sp.; assembly: GCA_012718885.1. Lineage (GTDB taxonomy): Bacteria > Bacillota > Clostridia > Oscillospirales > Ruminococcaceae > Ruminococcus. The sequence continues at coordinate 9,332 of JAAYBK010000366.1, forward strand.
ATGATTGAGGCAGCAGCTATGACTGCCATTCCGGATATGGCAGTCACTGCTATGCTCAGGGGAAAGGACGACCATAATGACTTACGGCAACGGCGCATAAAAAACCTCCGCATGAGAATTTGTTCAATTCTATGCGGAGGTTATTTTTATTATTCTTCCTCAGAGGACTTTTTCTTGTTCTTCTTTGATTTCTTTTCCTCAGCGGGTTCCTCATCCTCATCGACGAGCTTTGCGGAAGCAAGGCCTGCTGCTTCGGATTTCTTTGAGGAAGCGGAAGCCTTTGCGGCCTTTATTCTCTCCATAGCTGTAACATTTTCAGTGATAGCCCATGTCTTTATACGGAGCTTCTGTCTTTCACCGCCTGTCTCTATAACAATGGTGTCATCGCCTGTACGAACAACGATACCAACGATACCGCCGCCTGTAACGATCTCGTCACCAACTTCGAGGCTCTGCTGCATTTCTTTGAGTTCCTTGTCTCTCTTCTTCTGGGGCTTTATAGCGATGAAGTAGAGGAGTGCGAACATTATAAGCAGTGGCAGGAGGGTCATCAGGAGACCTGCACCGGCACTTCCGCCGCTTTTTCCGGATTCTGTAGCAGCCTCAGTAGCGTCCTCAGCGAAAGCTGACATAGCGCTCATCGTAGCGACAGCTGCAACGGTTATAGAAGCGGACAGTGAACATAAAAATCTTTTCATTATCAATAATCTCTCTTTCTGCCGCAGCAGCGGCGTTCTTTTACGACATACAATTCATTATAACACATATAAGATAGAAATGCAAGTATTTTTTGCGATTTTCCGAGGCGAAAAAGGAATAATAAAACGCCGGAGGCGGCAGGAAAGGGGAGTCCAGAGGGATGTTATTCCTCTGGCAGGGGGTGAGACCGAGGGGGACAGCGTCCCCCTGAGAAGTAGCCTGGACAGCGAAGCGATTTCCGGACGACTTATCTTCACATCTTTCCCTCGGCTTGACCGACACATGATCTTGCCGGTCAAGCCGGGATATACATTTGCAGAGCGTCTGTACAGCATTGCTTCGCTTGCTGTACTACTTTTCAGGAGGGGCTCTGCCCCTCCTCGCACACCTCCCTGCCAGAGGAATAACATCCCTCTGGACTCCCATTATTTGCCGCCTCCGGCGTTATGATTTATTGTAACACTTAAAGCTTC
>JAAYBK010000367.1 GCA_012718885.1 Ruminococcus sp.
AAAAAGATCCGAGTTTATAGGCCATATCGCTCCGGTCAGAACAAACGATGAGGCTTTCGCTTTTATAAATTCCATCAAGGCCGAACACAGAAAGGCAAAGCACAACGTCTATGCCTATATCCTGCGGCAGGATAATATTTCCAGATATTCCGATGACAGCGAGCCTCAGGGCACGGCAGGTATGCCTGTTCTTGATGTTCTTCGCAAGCGAGGACTTACGGATATCTGCGTTGTTGTCACAAGATATTTCGGAGGGATACTCCTGGGCGGAGGTGGCCTTGTACGAGCTTACTCCCACGCCGCTTCCCTTGCCTGTGACGCCGCAGAGATAATGCATATGTGCCTCTGCCACAGAATCAAAATAACAACTGATTACGGTATGTACGGCAAGATAGCCTATATCCTCCCAAATTTTGAAACTATAACTGTGAGCTCCGATTTTGGCAGCGATGTCGTCCTGGAGATACTTGTCCTCTCAGAAAAGCTCCAGCCACTCACAAAAGAACTGACTGAAGCAACAAACGGCTCAGTTCACATCGAGGATTCCGGAGAACTTTACGAGGATTTTTCCTCTGTGAAAAATTTTTCATGATTTCTTAGAGGATTTTTCACTTTTCTGTAGTATAAGTATTATGTAAGGGTAATTATGCAAAGGGGTGTTGAGTTTGACAGTAAGAGAACAGATCGAAAATACCGAGGCCGCTATCCTCAGCAATTACGCTTGTCTCAGCACAAATGAAGAAATGACTGCAAGAAGCAGGAGCGAGGACAAATGTCCTTACAGAAGCGAATTTCAGCGTGACAGAGACCGTATACTCCACTGCAACTCATTTCGCAGGCTAAAGCGTAAGACTCAGGTCTTCCTTTCCCCTGTGGGCGATCACTATCGTACCCGCCTTACACATACCCTTGAAGTATCTCAGATAGCAAGAACTATTTCCCGAGGAATGAGGCTCAATGAAGATCTGACAGAGGCTATTGCTCTGGGACACGATCTCGGCCACTCCCCTTTCGGACACTGCGGAGAAAAGGTGCTCAATGAGATATGTCCTCACGGATTCAGACATTACCAGCAGAGCGTCCGTGTGGCTGAAACAATCGAGAAGAAGGGCAAAGGACTGAACCTCACATTTGCAGTAAAGGACGGCATAGAGTGCCACACAAACCTCGTTGCCGCAACAAAAGAGGGCAATATCGTCCGGCTTGCCGACACCATCGCTTATATCAACCACGACATCGAGGACTCAATACGTGCAGGCATCCTTCGTCAGGAGGATCTGCCCTGGGACTGCGTTAAGGTACTGGGCAAAACCAAGACACAGCGCATAACTACACTCATTGCCTCTGTTATTGAACACGGAGCATATGAGATAGACTTCTCTCCTCAGGTACGCAAGGCACATGATGACCTGAAGGCCTTCATGTTCAAAAGCGTATATACAAATCCTGCTGCAAAGCAGGAGGAAGCCAAAGCAGAGCTTCTGGTAAAGAAGCTATACTCTTACTTTATCGAGAATACAAGAATGCTCCCGGACGAATACCGCAATATAATGCGAGATTCCGATGAGCACCGTGCAGTATGCGACTATATTTCCGGTATGAGCGATGCCTATGCTGTTGATCTGTATACCGAACTCTTTGTACCGAAGTTCTGGAAATAACGGAGGAGCCAATGCAAAGAAACGATGAATTCATTCTCAGGCTCAGAGAAGCTAATCCCATAGAGACAGTAATGGGCAGCTATGTGAATCTTGTCCGGCGAGGCAGGAATTACGTCTGCAACTGCCCTTTCCATTCGGAGAAAACTCCGTCTTGCTACATATATCTCGGCGATGATCCGCATTTCTACTGCTTCGGATGCGGCGCCGGCGGAGACGTTATCACCTTCATTATGAAGATCGAAAACCTCTCATTCCACGAAGCAGTCAATATGCTTGCTCAGCGTGCAGGCCTTGAGGTCCCGCACAAGGATCCCAGAGATGCAATGCGTGCAAAGCTCAAAACACGCATTTACGAAATGAACCGCCTTGCGGCAAATTTCTACTACACCAACCTGCTTAAAGGCGATAACAAAGCCGGCTTGCAGTATTTCGCCCAGCGAAAGCTCACTCCACAGACCGTGAAAAAATACGGCCTGGGATTTGCGCCGGATTCATGGGATACCCTCAGCAGATACCTGCGCTCAAAAGGCTATGCCGAAGACGAAATGATCGCCGCATGGCTCTGCGGCCGCAATAAGAACGGCAAGCTTTTCGATATGTTCCGGAACAGAGTTATGTTTCCCATAATCGATACCCGTGGAAATATCCTGGGATTCGGCGGAAGAGTCCTTGACGACAGCAAGCCTAAATACCTGAATACAGGCGATACGCCCGTTTTTTACAAGGGTAGCAACCTGTTCTCGCTTAACTTTGCCAAAAACTCCAGCACAAAACGTCTCATACTCTGTGAGGGATATATGGACGTTATAGCTGTGAATCAGGCTGGCTTTGAAAATGTTGTCGCTACCCTCGGAACCGCTATAACTCCGGATCAGGCAAGGCTCATAAGCCACTATGCCGAGGAGGTAATTATCGCTTACGATAGCGATTCCGCCGGACAGAACGCCACCCGGAAAGCCATAAACCACTTCGACGATGTGGGTATCCGCACAAAGATACTCCATATGGAAGGGGCAAAGGATCCGGATGAATACATAAAAAAATTCGGAGCCAACCGGTTCAGGATACTCCTTGACGGCTCTGATGACGCAAATGCCTTCCTGCTGGACAAGTGTGCTGACGGACTGGATCTTTCCACTGATATAGGCAAAGTCGAAATGCTCAAGCGCTCAGCAAAGGTACTTGCAGGAATAGAATCTCCGCTTGAGCGAGAGATTTACATTTCCAGAACGTCTAAAAAATGTGACATACCTGTACAGGTGCTTCACAACCACATAGACGAAATGCTCAAAATAAACCGAAGAAAACAGAAAAAAGCCGAGTGGCACAACCTTACTGCACAGACATCCTTCCGTCGGGACGATATAAATCCCGAAGCCGTAAATCTCAAAAAGGAAGCCAGAGCGGAAGAGACCATTATCTGCTACCTGATGAAATTTCCGGAAGAAGCTGTACAGCTCGCAAAAGACGCTCCGGCCGATATTTTTCTGACTTCATTCAATAAAAAAGTCTACTCCGCCCTGCTGGACAGGATATCCGGCAGCGATAAGATCTCCCTTTCTCTTCTCACCGATGAATTTTCACCGGATGAAATGGGAAGAATAAGCGGAATAGCAGCAAAAAACAGCAATTTCACCATTGATCGTACAGTTGTGAACGACTGTATAGCAGTGCTGAAAAAACACGCAAATGAAGCCGAGGATCAGTTCAGCGACGAGGGACTTGCCGATCTGTTCAGATCTAAGCTCAGCAAATAGGAGGATAAAATATGGAGAATAAAAGAACCACAATCGACGCCCTTATGGAACAGGGTAAAACAAACGGTAAGCTCACAACCAAGGAGATCACCGACGCTCTTGAGCAGCTTGATTTCGACGTCGATCAGATAAACTCCTTCTATGATGACTGTGAAAACCTCAACATTGAGATCGTTGAGGATATGAACGTTGACGCAGACCTGAAAATAGGTCTTGATTCAAACCTGACAGACGACCTTGAAATGGCTCTTTCCACTGAGGGTATCGCTATCGATGACCCGGTAAAGATCTACCTGAAGGAGATCGGCCGTGTGCCGCTTCTCTCAACTGAAGAGGAGATCGAGCTGGCTCAGCGTATGGCAAAGGGCGATCCATACGCAAAGAAAAGACTTTCTGAAGCTAACCTCCGTCTCGTTGTCAGCATCGCTAAGAAATATGTTGGAAGAGGTATGCAGTTCCTTGACCTTATCCAGGAGGGAAACCTGGGCCTTATCAAGGCAGTTGAAAAGTTCGACTACACAAAGGGATTCAAGTTCTCCACATACGCTACATGGTGGATCCGCCAGGCTATAACACGTGCTTTCGCTGACCAGGCAAGAACTATCAGAATACCTGTTCATATGGTTGAGACTATCACCAAGGTCAAGAAGATCTCCAGCCAGCTCCTCCACGAGAACGGTCACGATCCCAGCCCGGAAGAGATAGCTGACAAGCTGAATATGCCTGTGGACAAGGTAAGAGAGATCATGCGTGTGGCACAGGATCCTGTATCCCTTGAAACACCTATCGGCGAGGAAGAGGACAGCCACCTCGGCGACTTCATCCCTGATGATGATGCTCCGGCTCCGGCAGAAGCAGCTTCACATACTCTCCTTAAGGAGCAGCTTAACGAGGTTCTCTCAACACTTACCGACAGAGAAGCTAAGGTTCTCAAGCTCCGTTTCGGTCTTGAGGACGGCAAATCACGCACTCTTGAAGAGGTGGGTCAGCGCTTTGACGTAACTCGTGAGCGTATCCGTCAGATCGAAGCAAAGGCGCTCAGAAAGCTCCGTCACCCAAGCCGCAGCAAAAAAGTCAAAGACTTCCTCGACTAAGCAGGCAGCCGAAGGCTGTGCCCTGTACGTTGGTGATTGCTTTGCTCGCTTACCCTGTACAATACTGTTAGTCTGCTTCTGCTTATGTCACTGAAAGAGCGGAGATAATACCGAAAAAAAGGAATATACCAACAATTGGACCGCTTGCTGCGGTCCATTATTTTGTACCTGCAATTCATTCTGCGTTCTCAATTCTCCATTCTCAATTTTTCACAAATCCGTCACGTTTTTTTGTTGACTTTGCAGTAAAAAAGATGTATAATAAATATGTATATAATCGTTGAATCCGGTTATCTGCATACCGTTCAATGCAGAGCTGCATAGCATGGATCCTCTTACCATATTCTATGCGGTAAATGGAGCGCTTATGAGTATTTTTAACTTTGAAAAGAATCCACCGGAGCTTAGCAGAGACTGGCTTGCTTTTCAGCAGTTCGTCGGCAATATCGGAGCTTTCACCTATATTGCAAAAGAGAAGTCCGCTTATTTCGACGAGGCTTCCTGCCGTATGCTTTCATGCAAGAACGAAAAGCTCAATGAGTTTGAATTTTTTAACCTCCTTGAACAGATCTCCAAGAACCCTGTGGAAGGGCAGAAACATATTTATAAATTCTGCGATAATAATGTCACAAGATACATAAAGATGAACATCTACGAGAGCAGCGATGAGTGGCTGGGCTTCGTTCAGGATTTCACAAGACAGATATCCGCCGCTGACAGTCAGGACGGATTTATCGAATACGATCCTGTAACCCGCCTCCCCTCCTTCCCGTCATTTTCACAGAGGATCAAGAAGATCCTCCCGGAGGTACAGCACTGCTGTCTCGCTACCCTCTATATCAACGGCATCGACAAGCTCGGCTCTTATCTCACCGTTGACAACACAAACAGCTGTATAACCTCAGTTGCAGAGGCTCTCAAAAGCTTCAGTACTGACAATATCATCATAGGCTCAAAGTCCAATTATGAGATCTGCGCTTTCTTCCGTGACTGCGACAGGATGAATATCTACAATATCCTCAACAGCATGGATGAGGCTGTCCAGAAATGTATCCTCACCGATGATTTCGGCGAGATAATCGATATCTCCGACAAGAGCCGACTCAGTCTTTCTATCGGCTGCTCATCCTATCCGGAGGAAGCTTCCGACTTCAATATGCTTGTCAATTATTCGGAATTCGCTCTTTACGAGGCAAGAACTGACCGCAGGAACGTTATAAACTGGTTCTCAGAAGAGAATTACATCCGTGAAAAGGATGCATACAAAAATGCCCTCCTCTTCTCACGCATCGTCAATGAGAATCTGCTCACCTACTACCTCCAGCCTATCGTTGAGGCTCAGTCCGGTGAGATCGTTGCCTATGAAGCGCTTATGCGAACCACCGGCGATATAAGGATGACTCCCAGCCAGATACTAAAGATAGCCGAAACTCAGAAAAACCTCTACGCTATCGAAAAGCTCACCTTCTTCAACACTATGAAGCTGCTCAGCGACAATCAGCAGATATTCGAGGGCAAGAAGCTCTTCATCAACTGTCTGCCAAACGCTCTGCTGGTAGAGGAGGACTTCAATGAGCTGTATCTTACCTATGGAGAGCTATTTGAGAAGACTGTTATCGAGATCGTTGAACAGAGTGCTGCTTCAACTGACGGTATCGAGCTGCTGAAAAAACGCTGCGGCTTCACTCACTGTCAACTTGCTATCGACGATTACGGCGCAGGCTATTCAAATACTACAAACCTGCTCAACTATTCGCCTGAATACATCAAGATCGACCGCTCACTTATCAGTGACATCCAGAACGATCTAAAAAAGCAGCAGCTCGTCACATCAGTTATCGAGTTCTGCCACGACAATCAGCTCCAATCACTTGCTGAGGGCGTTGAGACAGTTCAGGAACTGAAAACTGTTATAAGACTGGGCGTTGACCTGATACAGGGCTATTATACTTCAAAGCCGAAGCCGCTTTTCCTCAACAGTATCGCCTCTGACGTCAAGGATGAGATCATAAAGACAAACCTTGAAGTCCGTCCTGACGGTGTAAAGAAGATATATGCGGCAAGAAATGATTCAGAGATCGATCTGCTCAAGCTCGCTCTTGAAAAATACACTGATATCCACGTTTACCAGAGCAAGCTCACTATCATCGGTGATCCGGACAAGCAGGTCAAAATGAACATCTCTATCATGGATAACCATAGCTGTGACCTTACGCTCAAAAACGTGAACATCGTCAGCGGAAACAGCAAGCCGACTATCACTGTCGGAGAGTATGCAAGGCTCTGCCTCAACATCTCAAAAGTCAATAAGATCGGATATTCCGGCATCTATGTTCCTATGGGATCACAGTTCGAGCTCAACGGCAAGGGCTCACTTACTATCGACTGCTATGCCTCTGAGGGCATCGGTATCGGTAATGACTACGATCACAGCTACGGCGATATCACTATCGATACTGCCGGCTCACTTGAGATAATTTCAAACAGCGTTGAGGCTATGTGTATAGGCGGAGGCTACAACAGCGACGACTCAGAGATAAATCTTGTCTCCGGAAATGTGAAGCTGCTCATGTATTCGCATAACGGCCTGGCTGTCGGAAGCTTTAACGGTGATTCTATCATTAACATTTCTGAAAACTGCAACCTGGATATCAATATTTCCGGTATAAAGGTAACTGGTATCGGAAGCTGCAGCGGTATTGCCTCCATAACTTCCTCCGCAGATATCACTATGAGCTGCACCGGCGCTCAGTCTGTGGGTATCGGCGTCCTTGAGGATGGCGAAGGCAGTATTATCGTCAAGAAGGGCAAGATAAACCTGAAAATGCGCTCTGCTAAACACTCCTGTATTGGCGCTATCGGCGGCTCTGTAAATGCGAAGATCAAAAACGCTCAGATCATTATCGACTCTGAGGGTGATGAGGTAACCGGTATCGGAGATTCTGCCGGTTCAGGCAATATCGCTGTGATAGATTCT
>JAAYBK010000368.1 GCA_012718885.1 Ruminococcus sp.
GCAAATCTGGGCCACGTTTGGCTTCATGATGTTTACAGCATTGGTGAGGCTGCATTCTATAATTCCACAATAGTAAGTTTTAGGACGACTGGCAGCCACTTGGAATCCATACCTGATTTTGCTTTCTGTAATTGTGATTATCTTTCTATCGCCAGTGTAGACAACAGCGTTAAAACGATCGGAAAACAAGCTTATGCTAACTGTGACAGATTAACAGATGTTATTCTTCCAGCCTCAGTCAAGACAATAGATACCGCTGCATTTATGAATTGCCCCAAGCTAACAGGCGCCACAGCAGCACAGGTCGAAGAGGTCAAGGATCACGCATTCTTTAACTGCCCTAAGATGACTGGATTTACAACGAACAATATGGATGTCACTTTCGGCGATTATGCAATGGGCTACTGTTATTACAACAAACTCATAAAGAATTCTAAATTCACTATTTACGCACCTGGCTGCGGATCAACAGAAGCTTACGCAAAAGCAAATCATTTTACATTTTATGATAGATATATGTCTAACTACTAATACAAAATAACTCCTGATACAAAAAAGCTTGAATTTAAGTGTGATATTCATGTAGAATATTTACGGCGGTTTTCGGGGCAGGACTTCTTTGAAAAAAGTGTCCTGCCCCAAACTCATTTTCTGAAACTTACGGTTAAAAATATCCCCATATATGACGCAGCCGTGCAGATCTGCATGGTTTTTTTCATGCGTCATATATGGGGATCATCTGTATCAAAAGTCTTTGCAAACAAATTCGGGGAAAAACTTCTTTTGAAAGTTTTTCCCCGAGTAACTGACATATAATTCTAAATAAGTATTCCCCTTATGTCCGGCTCAATTATTTATATAGGTTTATTTTCCTGTAGGTATATATTCTGCGATCAGCCTTGAAAGGTTGGAAACAGGCATTGTCTGGAGCCATACACGACCCGGGCCTGTGAGACGGGTATTGAAGAAGCCCTCGCCGCCGAAAAGCTTGTTTCCGAGACCCTTGACTGTTTCAATGTCCATTTTTACGCTGGCGTCCATTAACGCAAGGCAGCCTGTATCGACAAGCAGTGATTCTCCGGCTTTGAGATCGTACGGCATAACAGCACCGTCTATCTCAAGGATGACCTTGCCGGAGCCTGTGAATTTCTGCATGATAAATCCTTCGCCGCCGAAGAGGCCTGCGCCCAGCTTCTTGCGGAAGAACATTTCGTTCACAACTGTGGTCTCACTGGCAAGGAAAGCTGATTTCTGTGCGATGATCGGTGTTGCTGCAACGTCGATGACCATGATCTCTCCGGGGAAGCTTGAGCCCATTGCAATCATGCCTTCTCCTCCTACAGCGGTGTAGATGTTCTGGAACATGGCCTCGCCTTGTAGAGCACGGGAGAACATTTTTCCGACTCCGCCGCCCTTGGTCTGCATTTCCAGATTTGGCGACATCCAGCTCATTGCGCCCTTTTCAGTGATGATTGATTCGCCGGGTGCCAGCTGACATATGGCTACCGGCAATGGTGTTCCTTTAACTTCGATCTGCATAAACGATTCCTCCTTATATCAAGGACCTGTCCGCAAAGAAAATCCGCTCTGCCCGTCATTCCGCAGAGAAGGTAAGGAGACTTATTGGAACGGCCCTTAAATTCAGTGTTTCTTGTAATAGTACATTGCAATATTGAATACGCTGATGAAATTATACCATATCCCAATGCAAATGTCAAGATTTTTTAAGCATATTGACCGATAATTTGAGTGGCGAAAGGCAATCAGTTATCACTTACGGGCAAATTCTATCAGTTCTTTTATGTTTTCTTTATTTGAGAAGTCCACAGGCGTGTCGTATGCCGCAAGCATACCCTTCTCGTCCTCAGTGGTAGCTTTCAGTCATGCCGCTGTCCGGTATTGCTGAACATCTCACAGAAGCGTCCTGCAAAGGCCGGCGGCTCACCGTTATTATTCAGGTGAGAGATATCTCCGAAGGCGGTTACACGGAAGCAGGCAATGCCATCACGGCGCTCCTCTGTGCATATCGTTGTTACAGATGTTGGAGCAGCTATAAAGCCGTGCCACAGCACCATGGGCGATATACCCAGGAGATGTCCCAGCATAACGCATTCTACTCCGAAATGGCAGAACAATGCGATCGTATCCTCATTCGGACGGACTGCACTGTAGCAGCTGCCGTTCCGCTCATAGCCGTGTCTGCTAAGCAAAGAGTCAAGGCCGTTCTGTACATAGGCGATACCGCTGTGCATATCGGCTTCCGCCATAACGGGAACGTCCACCCACTTCTCCTTGTCGTAATATTCAGGAACAGCCGTCCAGTCGCCCGGGAGCATATCCCAGGCGATACGGCGCTGACCGTCAGGGCCGATAATGAGGTTTCTGTCAAATTCATGTAGCCAGTCCAGAGTTTCTGCTGTTCGGCCGCATTTTTTCAAGGTGTATTCCGCAGTTGTCTGAGCACGGCCAAGGGGAGAGACATAATACGCCGCTATATCCATGGGAGCGATACGCTCGGCAAGTAGCTCCGCCTCCCTGTGTCCCTTTTCGGTGAGGGAGTCGGTGACATAGTCGGGATCACCGTGCCTGATAATAAGGAGTTTCATAATACAATGCCTTTCTGTTTGAGAGAGATTTTCTGTCAGTCTATCCGCTCAAGGATAAGCTTGACATGAGTGTGTTCGGTGAGCTCGAAGCCGAAGTCCTTACGTATCTGCCATGATGTATAGGGCAGGGTGAACACATCTTTGTATACCAGCCTGTAGGAATCGGGTATCCTTTTCATCAGCTCCTCTGTGAAAATAGGAAAATAGTTTTCATGCACCTCTCTGTCCCAGTTCTGAGTGTATTTGTACTTCAGAAGAAAGTGAACGAGCTGGCGCTGATCCTGGATACTGCCCCAGACCTTCTCAAAGCTGTCCAGCCATTGGGCGTATATGCTTTTCCTGACAGCTTCGAGCTGCTCATTCCTTACGGGGATATTTTCTGCCTGCGAGAACATCATGTCACGTATCGCAACATAACGGAAACCGCTGCCGAATACTCTGTCCCAGAACAGTTCGATATCCTTTTCGCTGCCGTAGGAATAGACCTCGTGAATGGTGCTTGAAATGTTGATTACGCTTTCCCCGAATGGAATGTCTATCTGTTCCCAGTTGTCATAGAAATCTGCCTCTGAGACGTTTTTGCGTGCGGCGGCTATCATATCCGGGCTTATATCATAGCCTATGTACCCGTAATCTGGAAACATGGGCTTCATGGCTTTGATAAGCTCTCCGTTGGCACAGCCGAAATCAAGGATATACTTGAACGGCTCGAAGACCTTGTCAATGAAGAACATCTTGTCCAGTATCGATCTCTGCATCCTTGTCAGGTAGATATCCAGATCGGATATCCGGTTCATATCTGCATCCATACACCTATCCTCCGCTTTTTTAATGTTGTCAGATCACCCTTCTGTGAGCGGATCATCTGAATACATTATAACACTAAAGCTATGCGTTGTAAATGGTTTTTCCATTTATGAAAAAAGCACCTCTGATGAGGTGCTTTTTATTGAAAATACAGTTAGGTAACTGTTAAGGACGGAGGTAGTCTATATAAGTGTCTACCTTGCCAAGATATGTATTGTTGTGATATAACTTGAAGAGCTTACCGTGGTAGTAAAGGTTGTTGTTAAGCCAGTAGTTATAATCCTTATCAGAAATATTTATTCTCTGATAGTTGCTTGAAGGAGTAGTGCTGTTGTTGGGGTTCTTGATCTCGATAGTTGCGGAAGAAGGATCTGTATTGCCGAAGATGCTTCCTGTGCCGGAGCCGAGATTGATCGGGCTGCCTGTGTAAGGAAGATCAACGTGATAGAGTGCCTTGCAGCCTTCAAATGCATAGTTGCCGATAGTCTTCAGCTTCTTTGCAGGAGAGAGGTCAAGTGTCTTGAGGGACTTGCAGTTGTAGAATGCGAACTGGTCAACTGTTTCGAGCTGAGGATTTGAACCGGAGAATTCAACGGATGTGATAGTCCAGTCCTCAAAAGCGTATGAGTGGATCCTCTTTACAGTATCCGGGATGTGGATAGTCTTGTACTTGTAGCCGGCTGTGCAGGTTCTCCAGCTTGCACGCTCATGGAGAGCATCGTGGCCGATCTCGGTAACATCATACCAGCGTCCGTCAGAAGGGCAATATACTCTGGAGTTTACGTACATATCAACGATCTCAGAGTCTACAGAACCGATCCATGAAACTCCGCCGAGATCATTCTTTACATAGTAGCTTCCATCGTAGTAGAGCCAGCCGCTTGTGTGATTTAATGACTTCCAGCGGCAGGTAGGATTCTCGTTAGGCATAACGATTCTCCAGTTGTTTGTGCCGTAGCGGATCTCGTTATAGTCTGCATCATTTACATGGCCGTCGCCGTTTACATCATAGTAGGATAAAGGAGTATGGTTGGAGTTGGATGTACGGCCGTTTGTCATAACTGTCTCAGCGAAGATCTGAGCATCGCCGCTGTCAAGCATACTGTTCTTGTTGAGGTCGCCTGCGATAACAGGACGGTCATAGAATGTACCGTGTCTTCTGAGGAAGGCCTTGTTTACAGTTGTGATTGAGGACTGATCGCCCTTGAAAAGTGCCTTGTTTACGAGAGTGCCGTTTGAGTTAGGTACCCATACATCCTCGGCAATGATTCTGTCGTAGTATGTAGTGCGGTCCCAGCGGATCTGGCAGTTCTCAAGATCACCGTTACAATCAGCGAATGTGATGTTGTTTCCGTTAATAGCGGTAATAAAGATGCTGTGTGCCTGCTTTGCAGTTCCAGTCTTTGTAGTAACAGAGAATTCAAGGCGGACATTGTCTCCTACCTTAGGCTCATAGTTCTGGTCGATATTGTTGCTGTAGAACTGAGTTGTGCCCCAGATGTCCTTTGCAAGCTTGTATGCAAAGCCGTAGCACTGGCCGCAATCACTGCCGTTTGCAAGTCTTGTCTTGCTGCAATAGCTCTGATTCTTTGCCTTTTCGTGGATGTGGTCGCAGGGCTGGTAGGTATAAGTCTCGTCATTGTAGCTTGACTTGCCCTTGTGGTTCCAGTAGGAATAGCTCGGGAACTTCTGCTTCTCAGCATTGATGCGTGACTGCCACTGTGAAATGACAGTGCTGTACATTACCTTGTTGCTTGCTGCGGAAGTGTAGGCTTTGTTTGGAAGACCTGTAGCGGCTGCACTGGCGATAACAGTGATCGACAGCATGGTGGATGTTAGTTTTTTGAGTAGTTTCATGTAGTTCTTCTCCTGTTTTAGTATGATATTTGCTGCAACGAATTGCAACATAATGCTATTATATACCAAAAAAATACTAATGTCAATATTTTCTTAATAAATTATTATGAAATTAAGGCACCTTTTTAAAATGGTGTGGCCTTAGTGGATATTGCATTTCTGTCACAAAAATGTTGTGCCTCTGTCTTTGACATAAGCAGCGTGATGTGTTATAATTGACTGTAAAGAGACTTGAAATGCAAAACAGGTACATATTCGGAAAGAAAATGCGTAGGTCATGCAAGGTGCTCCGGTATTGATTGACGGAACGGAGGAATGATTATATGAAAATACTGAATCTGCACGGCTTCCTTGGGGCGGCCGACAATAAGAACTATAAGGTGCTCTGTGAGATGTTCCCGGCGGAGGATATCATCTCGCCGGAGATAGACTATATAAATACTGCTCCCGAAGAACTGCTCAGGCAGTTTTCGGATATGGCCATTACTGATGATATCATCTTCGTTGGACAGAGCCTGGGCGGCTGGTTTGCAGATAAACTGAGCCGCAGGTACAAACGCCCCTGCATACTCACAAATCCCTGCAATTATCCCCATAAGCTGGAGCTTATCACTTCATCGGGGATAGCTGCGGAATATGTTGAGCAGTACCGCAGGATGTCTGCCTGTGACGGGAATGAGCTGGCCTATACACTTTGCAGCGATGGGGATACTATCCTGCCGGAAAATTACGGGGACTGCGTTAAGCTGTCCCGCACTCTCAGAAGAGTTCACGGCAGCCACAGCACTATTGAGGATCTGGGAGAGCATATCTCCGGGCTGCTTAATGAGATAAAGAATGACAGCCTGCTGTTGTTTTTAGGCAGAGGTTCTGCATTTGCGGATGAGCACAACTCGGCTTTCTTTGCAGAGGAGAATGAGCTGGTGCTTATTGACTGCCCGGCGACTTCATATCAGAAGGTCAAGAAAATGGATTGGGAACAGTACGACAATATTCTCATTCTCGTCACTCATACCCACGGCGATCACAGCGGCGGTGTCGGAACTATGCTGCAATACGTGTGGTTTGCAAGCTATATGAAAAAGAAAGTGACTATAGTTGCACCGTCCGAAGAGGTGAGGGAAGACCTGCTGCTCCTGCTTATGAGGATAGAGGGCTGCCAGCAGGAGTGGTTCGATATAGTAACTGCCGGTGAACTGGACAAGAAGTGGCTCATTGCGGCGGTTCCTACAACTCATGTGAAGCCCCTTGAGGGAAGATGCTTTGGCTATCACCTGAATATCCACGGCTGCAATGTGGTCTACACAGGCGATACCGCAACGCTGGAGCCATTCAGGCCTCTTCTGGGAGAAGGCTCGTTCCTGTATACCGAGGCTGCTTTCTACAAAAGTGATGTTCATATGTATCTGAAGGATATGCTGCCGGAATATATAAGCCTTGCGGAAAGCGGCGTTCATGTTTATCTCATGCATCTGGATGCGGAGGATGAGATCAGGAAATTGATCGCCGGCACATCACTGAGGCTGGCAATGCTTTATCGGCAGGATCTCAGGAAATAGAGAACGATACCATTGGCAGTTTTATCACTATTTATTTAATATTTCATTCATTTATCACAGCATAATAAGGAGTATAATTATGAAGAATTACAAGTTTAAAATTTCGATTGTCGCTTTACTTTCTGCCGTATGTCTTACAGCCTGCGGTGATACTGCGAGCAGCAGTCAGGAGAAAAAAACTGCAAGTGATAGTGAGGTTTCAGTCTCGGATGCTGACGAAATATCAGTCTCAGAAAATGGTGGGAACAATGATGACAATGAGCCGATAATGGTGGATGCAACAAATTATTCAGCAGTTGTCAATGCAGACAAGTGGTTCACAGAGGATGATCCGAATGATACGATAGTCAATGTATTTGGCGTGAAGTACAACTGGACCGAACAGAAGGATGCTGAAAATCCGTCTGCGGTAACATTCGGCCCGACACTTGAAGATTTCAGACTGGATAAGCTCGATCAGGAGAAGCTGAATGGTGAAACGGATATAAATAAAGTGTTCATTATGATCGCAGAGTCAAGAAACGACATCAGTTACGTTGATGTACAGATCTCTGAGATCGTGGAACACAGCGGTATAAAGATGTCACACGTTAGATCTTATATCAAATACAAATCAGTGGGTGTGAACCGTCCGAATACTTTTCAGGATGAATATATTTTTTATGCAGGCGGTGCGATGAACGAAATTGTGATGGCTTACACTGATGATGAAGATGGTCATGCAGCATATGAGGATTTTGCAGCGTCTATAATTGATAATATTACGTTAAAGGAGTGAAAATACTTTACTCACAGCGCATATATTGATTTAAGTACCGTATTGTGGTATACTTATGAAGGGATAAATCTATCATAAGCTGAAATATAAAATCTATTCCGGAGGTAATAAATATGAAACGATCATTTGAAAAAGGATTTTTCGCACCGCTCCCTGTACTTATCATCGGTACTTATGATGCAGACGGAACTGCAAATGCCATGAATGCAGCATGGGGCGGACAGATAGGCATGAGCCAGGTTTCAGTCAGCCTTTCACCTTCACACAAGACTACTGAAAATATAAAGCTCAGCAGAGAATTTACCATTGCATATGCAACAGCAGAGCAGATTGCAGCCTGCGATTATGTAGGCGTTGTGTCAGGAAACAAGGTGGAGAATAAGCTGGAGAAGTGCGGCTTTACCGTTACAAGGTCAGATAAGGTCAATGCACCGCTGATAGATCAGCTCCCTGTAGCTGTCGAGTGCCGTGTCATCGATATCCAGGAGGAATTCGGCGAGACAAGAGTAGTTGCTGAGGTTGTGGGACTGAAGGCTGATGAGAGCGTTATGACCGACGGCAAGGTGGATTATGACAAGGTGGGGCTTGTCACATATGATACAGTTTCAAAAAACTACAGGGCAATCGGCGAAAGCGTTGCCGCCGCCCGCAGTGTAGGCAGAAAGTTTGAATAATAAAAAAGCTTCCGGTATATGCATGATACTTATATTGCAGTATATGTCAGATACTCGGGGAAAAACTTTCTGAGGAAAGGTTCTTCCCCGAACCCTAAGCATATTCTTAGGGAAGTATAATATTTATTATGTCTCCGAGGGATTTTCTCCCTCGGAGATTTGCTTTATCCGGTTTCACGTTTTAAATGTCTGTATCATTACGCCGTCGAGTTTTATATCTTTGTCTGCTAAGAATGAGAAGTGTACAGTTATATCGTTCATACA
>JAAYBK010000369.1 GCA_012718885.1 Ruminococcus sp.
CCGGCCGTCAATGAGGAGAAGATCAGCTCTTAGTCCCTCTGCGTCATCAAATCTGTAGTACTTTATGTCGTTGCGTTCTACTTCATATTCGTAATTTTTGAGCTTTTCGCTGTTGTAGGATATGAAGCTTAGGCAGGCATAGCCGTCTCTGTTGAAAACGAAAGAGGAAGATTCATAGTAAAAATCACCGCCAGGAGAACGTGTCCCCAATGCAAGATAGTCCCAGTCGGTTGAAGATATAAATTCATCCTCGGCTATCTCTGTGAACTTGTGCTTTTTCACTATCTCTTTAGCTGCCTCTGTATATTCCTGGCCGAGATGCATACTTCTTTCTCCCTCAGGCTCACCTTTTTCATTAAGGCAATCATAGTCGGGGACAGTCAGATATAACATATCTGATGCCATAAATTCTTCTATCAGCTCGTCGCTTTCTGTTGGAGTATCTGGTACTGTATTTGTTTCTGTATTCGGTTCTGAATTGATCTCAGATGGATCTTCTGTTATTTCTTCCGGAGAAGCAGAAAGTGAAGAGGGCGAAGGCTGTTTCTTCATCAGGTGTGCTGAAACACCTATACCGCCGGCAAGAACTGCACAGGCAGCGATCCCACTTATAATTCTGCGTATGTTGTTTTTTTGTATGTGCTCGATTTTGTAAACGTGATCGGTGTATCGTCCGTTTTCATCTGTATTATCTATGGCTGCCTCACAATTGGAGATTATCCGATCTTTTACGTCTTCCGGCATTGTGATCTTTTCTACGGAGTGCTTGACTTTTTTATTCATTGTAAAAACTCCTTTCTGTAGATTTCCTCAAGCAGCTTTCGTCCTTTTTTCAGGCGCATTTTTACTGCTGATGAGGTCTTGCCGATGATCTTTGCTATGTCGTTCACCTTATACTCCTCCACATAGTATAAAGTGAGTACGATCCGGAATTTTTCCGGTACCATTGACAGTGCCTCGAAAATATGTGAGTCTTCATCGTCCTTGCTGTAGAACCATAGACGGTCTTCACTGTCAGTGGGGTGTCGTTTCTTGTAGCGCAGTATATCACGGCATTTGTTGGTTACGGTCGTGATGAGCCAAGCTTTTTCATGCTCGCTGTCACCGAAGTCCGGGGCTTTCTTGAAATAGCTCAGCAAAGCTTCCTGAACTGCGTCTTCTGCGTCAGCGCTGTTTTGCAGCATAACTATACATATCCTGTACAGCATATCGCCGTATCTGTCCACAGCCGTGCGGACGCTCTCGGTATCAGGCATTAATAATCAGCTCCTTTTGGTTTGAAGTAGAGAAACTCCGGAGTTTGTTCCTCTTCACTAATAACACGCCGCATTCTACGGAAAGGTCAATTTTTTCTGAAATAATTATCTGTATATAAATATGGCGCCCTGACCTGTACTAACGCATTATTGAGGGAAATCTTTCCTCAGAAAGGTTCTTCCCGGATATAAACGTACTTGCAGGTCAGTGCACCATGTTTATGATAGTTGAATTATTGATCAGGTTCAGGTGAGGGAGGATAGGTTACTGAGGGTGGTGCGGTAGGTGTGGGCGTAGGCGGTTCAGTCGGGATAGTTGCCGGCTGAGTTGGTGCAGCAGTCTGCGGTTCAGTTGGAGTCGGCGGAACTGTAGCTGGCTGTGTATACACCGGAAAATCAGGTGATACAGGAGCTGTAGACGCAGTAGTCTGTCCGTTTGCAGATGTTGCTGTTGTAGTAGTTGTAGTAGTGGTCGTAGTAGTACCTGTAGATGAAGTGGTAGAGAGCACAGGCCTTTCTTCCTTGGGAAGAGGCTTTATATTGGGCTTTACACCGTTAAGGCCATAACACTCCTGGTATGCAAGGAGAATATCCCTTATCATATACTTGGAATACTCTCCATCCTCGATAACGCCAGCAAAAGCTACTTCAGGATTTTCAGCCGGAGCGAAGCCGATGAAGAAGGAGTTCTGCTTTTCAAGGTTTGCTCCTGTCTGAGGAGTACCTGTCTTTATAGCAACGTTGTATCCGAGATTGGTGAGAGAATGTGCCGGAGGAGTGTTTCTTGCGGCATCCATCATACCGGCTATTATATAATCGTATACATCGTCATAGTTGAGATTGATCTTTTCTGCAACAGTTGGCTGAGTTTTGGAGATGAGCTCACCGGAGCCATACTCATAGAGACTGTCAACGAGATACGGCTTGTATCTTACACCACGGTTTGCGATGGTGCTGGCAACAATTGCCATTTGCAGCGGGGTCATGCCGCAGTCCTGGTTACCGATACCGGCCTGGATAACGTAACCAATATACCAGATCTGGCCGTTCTCAGCAAAAGTTTCTGGATTACAGAGGTAGCCTTCTGCATCGCCGGTCTCAATGCCGGTGTGCTGTCCGAGACCGTAGAGCTTTGCGTATCTTGTGATATTGTCAATGCCGAGGCGGTCGGAAAGCTCATAGAAATAGCAGTTGCAGGACACTTCGATAGCACGTCTTACAGCGATATTTGAATGCCAGCCGGTGCACTTGTAGTCGCCTCCGTGGTACTTATAATCGTGGTTGCAGTAGAAGGTGGTGTTGCCGCTTACGACTCCCTCATTCAGACCTGCTGTAGCAGTAATGGTCTTGAAGGTAGAGCCGGGGCGGTAAAGTCCCCATGTAGCACGGTTCAGCAGGGGAGCGTTCTCGGCTTTGAGGAAGTAGTCATAGTTTTCGGAGTAGTCCTTGAGGTTGTAGGTCGGTGCGGTTGCAAGTCCCTTTACAGCGCCGGTCTTGACATCGATAACAGCGATAGCGCCCTTTTTGGCATCGAGTATGCCCGGCTTAGGATTTATGGAGGGGAAGTTCTTAAGGAAGTCATCCAGTATTCCCTGGAGCTTAAGCTGGAAATTGCCGTCAACAGTGAGCTTTACGGTAGCTCCTGTCTCGGTATGGGTGATCGTTTTCACATCCATAAGATTTCCGTCTTTGATAATAAGCTCCTCTTCGCCGTTGGTGCCGCGGAGCTCCTTTTCCATTGCCTTTTCGATGCCGCTTTTACCGAGCTGATCGTTGAGTGCATAGCCAAGGGTTTTCAGGCTGTCATATTCCTCAGCGTAGATAGGTCCTACGGTGCCTATCTCATGGGGGAGGATGTCTCCACGCTCGATATGGCGGTCAAAGGCTTCAACAGCCTCGATACCTTTATAGAAATTGCCAAGCTCCTTCATTTCCACAACGGTTTTTTCGTCAACGTCTTTTGCAAGGAGCATATCGAATTCGTAAGAGAAGTCCTGCTGGGTCATTTCATAGCGCAGGCCGGCGATGATACGCTTTTCCTCATCAGTGTAGGAATCAGCTATCTCGTAATCGGATATGAGCTTGTCAATACAGTTTTCAGCTGTGGCATATACATTCAGCTTCAGACCGGAAATGAGCTCCGAAGGATCTTCCGTAGTGAATACATATGGTTTTGACTTGGTTATGGGCAGAGTTTCCTTTACCTCATAGCCTCGCTCCTTCAGCGCATTGTATATGCCGATAAGTGAAGCATTGCCCTCATTGAGATCCTCCGGGAAGAAGGCCTTTTGGAGAACAAGGTCGCAGCGTGCTTCATTTTTGACGATGATATTTCCGTTATAGTCCATTATCTCGCCTCGTGTAGCCTTTGTGCTGCGGGTATAGACTGATGTGCCGGGGCCGTATTTTGAGGGCGTTTTGATGTCCTCATCGCCGACGACCTGTATTTCCATAAGCCGCATCGCACTGAGTACCGCCAGTACGACTACCAGTGCAACAATGATTATGGATTTGATATTCTCGGTTATTCCTTTCAAAAAAATGTGCCTCCTTTATAAAGGAGACCGCACGGGAAGTGCGGTCATTGATTCTACTGAGTTTTTGTAGTTATGACTTCCTCTATGGTAAGATGATTTTTCGGCATGAGGAAGCGGTTTATCAGTTTAATGACAAGATAGATGAATACTGCGGAGATAACGGTATATATCCATATCCTCAGCGTATACCTTGTGAAGATCCGCTCAACGTTATCGTAGTTCCATATCTTATAGTAAAATCTGTAGTCCAGTCTGCACTGTATGTATGAAACTGCGGCAGTGATGAGCATGAAGTTCACGAATTTGTTTCTGAGATACAGCTCGAACAGCAGTGATACAACTATACAGAAGAATGCGAGTATAACTGCATTATAACCGAAGAGCTTTCCGCAGGCGATATCTATCAGGAATCCGCAGACAGCTCCTGTTACTACTGAGCCGTACTGATTGTTGTTTATGGCTATAGCCAAGGCGATCGGTACAAGCAGGACCGGTTTGAGCCAGGTACCTGAGGTCATTACTATGAAGCTGAAAAAAATCAGCACATAATACAGTATCCAGCGAAAAACGGTCTTGAAGTAGAGGATACGCTGTTCACGGGTAGTCTTTATCCTCATCAGTCATCCTCCTTTTTGCCGCTGAAGTCTGTGATGACGATTACGGATGTAAGACGGGTGATATCGATGCATGGCTCTATCTCGGCGCACATTGAAAGTCCGCTGGTATCATAATCAATTGATTTTATCTTGCCGATAGAGTAATCCTTTGGGAAGAGTCCGCTGGTACCGGTGGTTATCATAAGATCACCGGGTTTCAGCTTGTTTTTCAGGCTCAGATGACTGAGCTTTGTGCAGCCCTTCTCTGCTTCCTTGACTGAGCCCTCGATAATGCCGTAGTCTGCATTTGAGGATGAGCATACAGCAGCGATCGTCAGATCAGGGGAGAGTATGGTTCTCACCGTGGAAACGTGCTCGGAAACCTCAATGGTTATTCCCACAAGTCCTTCGGCGGTAACAACAGGACAATTCGGCTTTATATCATCAGCAGAGCCCTTGTCGATAGTGAAAGATCTGAAAGGATCGTTTGCCACATATCCAAGAACGTCGCAGGGAACTGACAGGACATAGTCCTCGTGCTCTTCCTTTATGCTGACGAACTTTCTGAGTTCCTCCACCTCGGTCTTCAGAGCTTCATACTCTGTGAGCTGACTATTGAGGATGCCAATCTGTTTTTTCAGTTCTTCGTTTTCATTATAATACTTATCAGCATTGTTGATCTTATCTATCTTATGCTCAAATCTCATGCTGATCTTGTTTGAGACCTTGCGGAATGGCTTTGTGGCGGTATTTATAAAGGAAGCACCTGAAACGGAATAGCCTCCCTTAGTAACGGCATATATCATTATGCCCACGAGAAAGGCGAGAAAAGCAAGCAGGATCTTGAATCTTGTGCTTTTGAGAAATTCACGCATGGAGCTCCCTCCTTAGTAGTACTTGACGTTTTCGGTGAGAGCGTCCTGATAATCTGCAATATTCTCCAGTATCTTTCCTGTACCCTCGGCAACGCAGTCTAGAGGATATTCTGCGATATATACCGGCATACCTGTCTCACGGTTGATGAGCTTGTCAAGGCCTCTCAGGAGAGCGCCTCCGCCTGCAAGGGTTATACCGTGATCGATTATATCGGCGGAAAGCTCCGGAGGAGTCTCTTCAAGGGTGGACTTTATAGCGTCGATGACTCTTGAAAGCGGCTCAACGAGAGCGTCACGTATCTCGGCTGAGCTTACAGTGATATTCTCAGGGAGTCCGTTTAGGAGGTTCCTTCCCTTTATCTCCATAGTCTCCTCTTTCTCACTCGGGAAGGCAGAGCCTATCTCAAGCTTAACATTCTCGGCAGTTCTTTCGCCGATGAGGAGATTGTACTTCTTCTTGATGTAGTTGATTATAGCAACGTCGAATTCGTCGCCGGCACATCTTACTGAACGGGCAGCAACAATGCCTCCCAGGGATATAACAGCTACTTCACTTGTGCCGCCGCCGATATCAACGATCATGCTTCCGGCAGGATCGTTTGTGGGGAGACCTGCGCCTATAGCTGCGGCCATCGGCTCCTCAATTATGAGGACATTGTTTGCGCCGGCCTTTTTACAGGATTCACGTACAGCACGCCTTTCAACGGCGGTAACTCCTGAGGGGATACATATAATAACGTTGGCCTTTGTGAAGAGCGTGCCCCTCAGTGCCTTGCGGATGAACTCCTGAAGCATGGTGGTAGCAATATCAAAATCAGCGATAACGCCGTCCTTGAGCGGTCTTACAGCAACGATAGAGCCGGGGGTCCTGCCTATTACGTCCTTTGCTTCCTTTCCGACATAGCGGCATTTATCCGTTCTTGTGTTGACAGCGACCACAGATGGCTCACGGATTATGATACCCTTTCCTCTCATATAAACGAGGGTATTTGCTGTTCCCAGGTCAATACCAATATCTTTAGTAAACATTCTGAAGCTCCTTAATAATTCTGTATATTTATATTATAACACCATTGCGTCATATAGACAATAATTTCAGGAGAGAAATTTTCCCTCCTGAGGAATTTTTAAAAATACGGAAATATAACTGTGATTCCGCATGGAAAAACTGTTGATTATTTTCCGGGGATGAGCTTGGGAGCAGTCTTGTAGTACACGAACATTACCAGAAGCAGGAAAAGCACCTGGCAAACGTTTGCCTGAACATAGATACCGAAAGCAAGTCTGAGCACATCAGTGTCGATGATGAAGCTGTCCGGCATGAATTCAAATGATTTCGAGTATCCGAGCCATGCCACGGGATAACCTGCATGATCTCCGATGAGACCACCCAGGACAAGTGCAGCAACTATAAGCAGAAGCATATACAGTGTTCTTTTCATTGTTGATCTCCATTTCTGCCGATCAACGGCAATATTATTTTATTCCGGAAGAACCGAATCCGCCCTCGCCTCTTGAGGTCTCCGGGAGGGAATCGCTTTCTTCAATCTCCGGTATAAGGATCCTTGTTGGGATAAGCTGTGCGATACGCATACCGTGCTCAACGGTAAACGGCTCTTTTCCATGATTTATAAGTGGGACGTACCAGGCTCCCCTGTAATCGCTGTCAACTACTCCTACGCAGTTGGCAAGAGATACGCCATAGCGTGACGACAGACCTGAGCGTGGATATATCAGAAGAGCAACATCGTCTTCATCTACTGCGGCAGTAAGGCCTGTAGGGATGAGCTTTATCTCTCCGGGTGAGAGCAATGCCGGCTCATCGAGGCAGGCGCACAGATCCATTCCGGCACTGCCGGGAGTAGCACGGGAGGGGATAGATGCCCGTTCATCAAGCTTTTTGAAAGTGATCTTCATATCATATTCCTCTGTAGTAAAGTCCACGGGTGATCTTTTCGGATGTTTTTCTGCCGGAGAGAGCGGCTTTTGTCTGCTGCTCGTCCTCGTCAGTGAGGATATACAGCAGAAAATCGGGAGAAGTCATCTCGCTGAGCCTGTCCTGCATGAAGAGCACATCCGGATTCAGTATCTCCACATACTCCTTTGAGCATTGTACCGGCAGCACTCTGCCTGTACGGTCGGTGAGCTGCTTTCTGCATTTTCCGCAGCCTGTCTCATTTTTGATCGGACAATTTCTCGTCAGCATGAGAGGCAGCCTGCCGTAAATGACTGCTCCCATAGGAACAGGCGAACGGAGGGCGTTCAGGTGAGGAAGAGTAAGCTCGAAGGAACAGACCATATCCTCAAGGCCTATTTCTGCCAGCCGATGTGCGCTGAAAGAATTTGTCACATTCAGCGTGAAGCTGCCATGGAGCCTGAAGCCAAGCTCACGGCCTATGGCTATACAGTCGGGCGTGTGACAAAAGAGCCGTGTGTATCCTGCCAACCTGAGCTCGTTCAGTCGTGAAAAAAGCTTCTCCTCGTCTGTTATGAATCTGGGAGGAGAAATGATTATCCTGTCTTTATCCATGCCGGCAGTAATATCCTCTGTCAGCAGCTCCATCGGAGCGATGATCGTGTCTGCTTGGTCTATAGAAGCTTTAAACTGCACGGAGGTACGGCACATCACACGTACCCGGCACTTTTCTGTTGGCCGGGAAGTGCAAGGAATGTCCGGTGTCCAGCCGGAAATGCTGTACACTGGGGTATTCTTTTCTGTCACAGCCGCAGTCATCTGCTCGCAGATCTTTCTCCGGAGCTCATTGAGCTTCCCGGCAGGGACTATGAGCCCTTCATCGATATCAGCGCTGAGGCCTGCAAAGGAGAAAACTGTATCTCCAAGCTTTGATAACTGTTTTTCCAGTGCTGTCCTGTCAGTAGGCCTGTTAAGAGCCTTTTCCGGCGTATCTCCGGTTACGGAGACTGTTACTCCATTGGCACAGGCGCTTATCTTTACAGGGGAGCCTGCTTTTATTGAAGCTGTGAAGCTTATGTCATATGCCTTACGCTCGAAGCGGTAAAGCTCATGTATTTTCGGGATCAGTTCACGGGCGGCTGTTACGTCCTCTTTTTCACGGACACCGAACATATCCTGCCGGTTCCCGGTGAAATACCCGTCAGTGAATCCGCTGCGTGAGAATATGCCCTTGAGAAGCTGCATATCCGGTGTCTGTCCGCTGAGTGAGCTTTTCAGCTCATGTACGGCAGACGCTACATACTCCGGACGCTTCATGCGACCTTCTATCTTGAAGGAATCAACTCCCATTTTTTCAAGCTGGCGAGCCTGGGGCAGGAGGGAGAGATCTTTGAGGGAGAGTGCAGCAGCGTTTTTATTGCCGGATGCTGAAAACGGCAGGCGGCAGGCCTGTCCGCAGCAGCCACGGTTAGCTGATCGTGAGCCCATTACAGCTGACATATAG
>JAAYBK010000370.1 GCA_012718885.1 Ruminococcus sp.
GACAGATACCGTGACCGTGTTCTTGCGGCAGGAAAGAAGATTGGCCTGCGTGTGAACCCGGAGTGCTCAACTCAGGAGGGACATGAGATATACGATCCCTGCTCTCCGGTTTCAAGACTTGGAATTACGAGAAGGAACTTCCGCAGCGATGACCTGAGAGGAGTTTCGGGGCTGCATTTCCACACTCTCTGCGAGCAGAATTCCGATGACCTTGAAAAGACGCTGGACGCTGTTGAGGAGAAGTTCGGAGAGTTCCTTCCGGGCATGGAATGGATAAACTTCGGCGGCGGTCATCATATTACCCGTGAGGATTATGATATACCCAGGCTGGAAAGATGTATCCGCCGTATGCAGGATAAGTACGGGCTGGAGGTCTATCTGGAGCCGGGGGAAGCTATTGCCCTCAATGCAGGCTACCTTGTAACTGAGGTGCTTGACCTGACAGAGAATGATATGCCGATAGCGATACTTGACACATCTGCGGCGTGTCATATGCCGGATGTACTTGAAATGCCATATCGTCCGCCGCTTTTCGGAGCTGGTGAAGAGGGAGAGAAGAGCTGTACTTACAGGCTCGGTTCCCAGACCTGTCTTTCGGGAGATATGATAGGGGTATACTCCTTTGATGAGCCGCTGAGTATTGGCGACAGGCTGGTATTCGGCGATATGGCGATATATTCCATGGTAAAGAACAATACCTTCAACGGAATGCCGCTGCCGGCGATACTGCTGCTGAAGAAAGACGGAACGACGGAAGTACTGAAGAAGTTCGGGTATGAGAATTTCAAGACAAGATTATAAAAAAATGGCGAAGCCGGCAGGAAAAGGGAGTCCAGAGGGATGTTATTCCTCTGGCAGGTAGGTGTACGAGGGAGGGCAGCGCCCTCCCTGAAAAGTAGTCCGGACAGCGAAGCGATTTCCGGACGGACGCTTTGTATTTTTAGCCCCGGCTTGACCGGCAATTATTTAACGAAAAAAGACCTCCTGATCAATCAGGAGGTCTTTGCTTATTTGCTTATACGTGCCTTTATATACTGCTCAAGCATATTTATAGTCTCATCAATACCAAGTCTGCTGCTGTTGATACTGAGATCATAAAGTCTTGAATCTCCCCAGTGTCCGGAGCAATGATAGTTATGATAACGCTTACGCTTCTTGTCCTTTTTAGCGATGAAGGACTTTGCGTCCTCTTCAGAAAGCTCATATATCTTCATAACACGCTTGATCTTCTCTTCCATGTCACCAAGGATAAAGAGGGAGATCAGTGAGGGATATTTTCTGAGCTTTGTCTCCGCACATCTTCCCACTACTACAAATGATTCGCCGCTCTTTGCCTTTTCATCGAGGAACTCAAACTGCATTTCAGCGATATTATCCTCAATAGAGTTGCTGTAGCCGTTGACTCTTCTTGAAAGGATTTTCAGCTTCGGTGCTTCATTGTATTTTTCTACTTCTTCCGGAGTGAGGCCGGTCTTTGCGGCGATCTCGGTAATGAGATGGCGGTCATAGATCGGGATATCGAATCTCTTTGCAAGCTCTTCTGCAATAGCACGGCCTGCGCTTCCAAATTCACGGCCAACTGAAATAATAAACTGAGACATAGATCATACCTCCATATACAATACAGTCATAGTTCTGTATCAAAGATATCTTACGATTATATAGACATTTGATATCGCAAGAACGATAATTGTGGCAGGTGCAAGCTTCTTGCAGTATTTTCCCCAGCCGATCGGATGACCGTTCTTTGCGGCAACAGAGGTTCCGACAACGTTTGCGGAAGCTCCGATAGGAGTAGCGCTGCCGCCGATATCAGTACCGATAGAGAGTGCCCAAGCAAGGGTATTGAGGCTGAGACCGGAAGTCTCAGCAAGGCTCTGTATAACAGGAACCATTGTTGCGGCGAAGGGGATATTGTCTACGAAAGCGCTTGCGATAGCTGATACCCAAAGGATGATAGCTATCATAAGCATTACATTACCGCCGCTTATCTTCTCGATGAAGTCTGCGATGAGCTCAAGGATGCCGGTCTCTTCAAGTCCGCCGACAACGATAAACAGTCCGATAAAGAATACCAGTGTCTTGTAGTCCACTTTTTTGAGGAGCTCAAGTGCGTGCTTTCCGGATGTAATAAGTGTAATTGCAGCGATGAAAAGACCGATCGTTGCAACAGTAAGATGAGTTACAGCGTGAGTGATGAGCAGGATGACTGCTATACCGAAGATAACGCTGCTGATAGCGAAGTCCGTTTTATTTGTGATAGCCTCGGAGGGCTTTGGGAATTTGCTCATATCCACATTGCTGCCGTGTCCGCTGACAAGCTCCTTGCGGAAAACGAAATAGAAGAAGATCACGGATACAACAAGTGAGATGCCAGCTACAAGGCCGGTATTTGTAAGGAAATCGAAGAATGAGAAGCCGAGTGATGTTCCGACGATGATATTCGGCGGATCTCCGCACATAGTAGCTGAACCGCCAAGATTAGCGCAGAATATCTCTGCAAGTATCATAGGCACCGGATTGAATTTCAGCAGCTGAGCCAGTTCTATGGTAACTGCTGCAAGGAACATGATAACAGTGATACTGTCAATGAACATTGAAAGAACTGCTGACATTATCATAAAGGTAATGAATATCGGTATAGTCTTACATTTTACAAGATAGGCTATCTTCATGCAAAGCCACCGGAAGAATCCCGCTTTGGCCATGCCCTCTACCATTACCATCATGCCGGCAATGAATAATATCGTTGCCCAGTTTATACCTTTGCTTTCGCTTTCCGTCACCTGATACCAGAAGTCCTTGGTAGCAAAGCCTTTAAGGGCAAGAGTATTCCATATGGCTTTTCCGTCATGCAGGCATATTCCGAATACCACAGTAAGGGTAAGGATACCGCTGCCGAGGGTGACATAGTGCCGTTCAATCTTGTCCATGACTATCATGATGAACATAGCCACGAATATGATGACGGCAAAGATCTGTGCTGCTGTCATAAAAAAATTACCTCCCAGAATTGCAGCCTCAGGCTGCATACTTTTCCTGCGCCGGATGATATAGCATGGGCAGGAAAACAAAAAACCAAATGGAATTATAGCATATTTTGCAGCGTAATTCAAGGAAAATCAGCCTTTTTTAGATTTAACAATTATTTTCTGCAAAAGCGGCTTGTATATGCTCTTTTGTGGCAGTTTTTTGTGTAATATGTCAAGAAAATAACGAAGTATTTCAGGAATGAGGACAATTGTTTGAGGCAATGACCTCCTCCCCATTTTTTTCTTATTAATATACATTATAAAAATGTTGACATGGAATAATAAAATTGATATAATTAATACTGTTCATGTAATACCTTTATGGTGAAAAATTGTATAGAAAATTCTGGATCGGAGAGATTAATTATGAGTAAGGTAAAAATGTACTGCCTCCCTTATGCAGGAGGTTCTGCTGTTGCTTACAGTGACTGGGCAGACAGATACAAAAGTTTAGTGGAAGTAGTGCCGCTGGAGTACAACGGTCACGGTACGCTGTTCTGCGAGCCTTTCTATAAGGACGCTTTTGAGGCAGCTGAGGATATGTGTGAAAGGATATGCAAGGACGCTCCTGATAAATATATCATATATGGCCACAGCATGGGCAGTCTTATCGCACTGCTTACAGCTGTAAAGCTTGCCGGCAGGAATAATGTTCAGCCGGCTGCAGTTATTGTCGGTGGGACGAGACCACCTCATCTTAGTTACAAGGATGAGCGCATTTCAGACCTTCCCAAGGACAAGTTTATAGAAAAGCTGGTGGAGTTTGGCCAGACAGATCCGGAGCTGCTGGAAGATCCGGAGTTTACGGATATTATATACGATATAATGTCAAATGACACAAGGATCTGCGAGAACTTTGAAGCAGACTGGGATTCACTTAAGATAAACGCTCCGATACTTGCTATCACAGGCTCACAGGACGATGAAGCTCCTCTGGAAGATATGAAGGAGTGGCAGAGATATACCAATGGTCTTTTCCAGATCAAGGTATTTGAGGCAGGTCATTTCTTTGCATTTGAATGTGATCAGTTCCCTGGATATCTTCAGGAAAAGATCGCTGAGTTTATTAAGTAATCTGGATAAGGTAACAAAAATAATAGGGGATGATATGAAATGATGTTTTTCCTGCTAATTGCAGGCTTCGTCCTGCTAATAAAGGGAGCAGATTTTTTTGTGGACGGCAGTTCGGCTGTGGCAAAGAAGCTTAAGGTGCCGCCGCTTATAATAGGAATGACCATAGTTGCAATGGGTACAAGCCTGCCGGAGACATCTGTCAGCGTCAGCGCATCTCTTGCCGGTAAGAATGACTTGTCGATAAGCAATGCAGTAGGATCGAATATATTCAATCTAATGATAGTTGCAGGAGTCTGTGCAGTTTTCAATAGACTGCCTGTGAAGGAGATCGCACTTAAAAGAGACTTTCCCGCTTCTGTGGCAGCAGCCCTTGTCCTGATAGGCTTCGGCGGACTGTTAGGCGAGATACCACGATACGGCGGAATTACTCTTATGGTGCTATTTGCAGGCTTCCTCTGGCTGATGATACAGAGCGCGCTGAGATCCAGGGAAGAAGCGGATGAGGAATATAAGGACATCGCCAATTGGAAATGTACGCTGTTCATTCTCGGAGGCATTGCCGCTATTGCAGGCGGCGGAAAAATGGTCGTTGAGGGCGCATCGGATATCGCAAGAAGCTTCGGTATGTCTGACAACCTCATAGGAATGACTATAGTTGCTCTTGGTACGAGTCTTCCCGAGCTGGTTACATCTATAGTTGCCGCAAGGAAGAAAGAAACGGATATGGCTCTCGGAAACGTTATAGGCTCAAATATATTCAATATCCTGTTCGTGCTCGGTATAGCTTCGACTATTTCTCCTATAGGCTTTACCCTTGAAAATACTATCGATACTGCTTTCCTGATCGCTGTCAGCCTTATGGTCATGACTTTCTGTATCCCTAAAAAACGGCTTGAACGCTGGCACGGTATCGCTATGATACTCCTCTATTCAGGATATACTTCGTACCTCTTCATAAGATGAAAAAGCTCCGCATAATACAGATCCCAATATATAAGTTTTGCCCCGAAGCATTTCAACTGCTTCGGGGCATTGTATTTTACACGGCTGTTAAAATAAATCAGAAATTATTTTATCACCTGACCCTTTCGGTATCTGCCGAAAAGAATACCGTC
>JAAYBK010000371.1 GCA_012718885.1 Ruminococcus sp.
CATCCGTGAACTTGGAGATATCAATTGCAGGCTCGCAGATTTCTCAGACAATGTTATTGAGTGCGTGTACGGCGTACCGGTGCTGCTGAAAGGAGAACTCCCATGCTGAAGTCGTTATTTTCGGCATTTCTCATGTATTCACGGATACCAATGCCGAAGGTCGAGTGGAAAGAGGAGAACCGTCGTTATGCATTGGGCTTTTTTCCGCTTGTTGGAGCAGTTATCGGAAGTCTTCTCGTGCTCTGGCGGTATATATGTACCGGGCTTGAAACTGGACAGATTATTTTTGCTGCCGGAGCAGTGTTTCTTCCTGTGCTTGTAACAGGCGGTATTCACCTTGACGGTTTCTGTGATGTAACGGATGCACGTTCATCATATGCCGATAGAGAAAAGCGTATTGCTATAATGTCAGATCCGCATATCGGGTCATTTGCGGTAATGAAGCTATGCCTTTATCTTATAATGCAGACAGCTTTGTTTTCAACAGTCGATTCGTTGAGAACTTCCGTTGTAATAGCCTGTGGATATGTTGTTTCGAGAGGGCTGAGCGGACTGTCAGCTGTAACATTCAGGTCTGCCAAAAGAGAGGGGACACTTCAGAGCTTTGTCCATCCGTCTCATCGGAAGATCACTGTTGCAATGCAGCTTTTCTTTATTATTCTGAGCGGCACAGCGATGACGATCCTGCTGCCTGTAGAGGGAATATCAGCATTACTGACTGCACTTATTATACTTTTGTATCACAGGTATGCAGCATACCGTGATTTTGGCGGTGTAACAGGTGATCTATGCGGCTGGTTCCTGCAAATATGTGAGCTTTATATGCTTGCTGCAATAGTATTTTCAGAGAGGATAATGCAGATATGGTGATGATAACAGGCGGAGCATATCAGGGGAAGACCGCTTATGCTATGGATTATTTAGGCGTTCTCTGTGATGATATCGCAGACGGAAGAAATTGCGATACGGAAAGTGTAAAAAAAGCACGCTGCATTAGCAATTATCACGAGCTTGTCCGGAGACTCGGCGACGATAGTATAAGTTTCACAAAGGAGCTTTGCAGCTGCAATCCGGATGCAGTAATAATAATAGATGAGATAGGCTGTGGGATCATACCAATGGAAAAAGCTGATCGTGTCTGGCGTGAAAATGTAGGCAGATGCGGATGTATAATAGCGGCAAATTCCCAAAAGGTGATACGAATGATCTGCGGTATACCGACATTGCTCAAGGGTGAAAATGAATGAGGGTAGTATTCATACGTCATGGATTGACGGCTGGAAATCTCGAAAAGCGTTATATAGGTTCTACAGATGAGCCGATATGTGAAGAGGGAGCTATTCAGCTCAGATCCGTTGAGTTTCCACATTGCGATATACTTGTTTGCAGTCCTATGAAGCGCTGCACACAGACTGCCGATATAGTGTTCCCTTCTCAAAAGTTTGAAATTGAACCCGGATTCCGGGAATGTGATTTCGGTGATTTTGAAGGCAGGAATTATATTGAACTGACAGGTGATCCGTATTATCAGAAGTGGATAGACAGCGGCGGGAGCCTGCCGTTTCCGAGTGGCGAAGCTCCGGAGGATTTCAAAAAACGTTGTACTGCCTCATTTGAGAAACTGACCGAAGCACACATGGATACACATTCGATAGCGTTTGTCGTTCACGGTGGAACGATAATGTCCATACTTGAAAAATACGCTGTTCCGGGCAGAAACTACTATGACTGGTATTGTGAAAATGGCCACGGATACATCTGTGACTGGAACGGCTCACAACTACACATTACGGAGAAAATATGAAACTATTACTTCCAGCATTACCGCTGATACTTGGATTCATTCTTGATTGTATCATCGGTGACCCATACGATCTGCCACATCCGATAAAACTCATAGGCCGACTGATAAGCTGTCTTGAAAATGCAGTGCGAAAGCATTTTTCAGACCTGCGAAAAGGAGGGATTCTGCTTGCTTTGACGGTAGTGATACTTTCAACGGCTGCGCCATTGGTAATTCTTGTTTTCTGCTATCATGTCAGCATAATTCTCGGAATTGCGGTCGAATCCATTCTTTGTTGTTATATGCTTGCAGCGAGATGCCTGAGCAAAGAGAGCATGAAGGTTTGCAAAGCTGCCGGATCAGGTGATATCGAGGCTGCACGAAAGGCTGTTTCCATGATAGTTGGACGTGATACAGCTGTTCTTGACAATGACGGAATTATCAGAGCAGCAGTTGAGACTGTTGCTGAGAACACCTCAGACGGCGTGACTGCACCGCTTTTCTATATGGGAATCGCCGGCGCAGTAGGTGGATTTTTTTATAAATCCGTGAACACAATGGATTCCATGATCGGATACAAGAATGAAAAATATGCTGATATAGGCTGGTTTGCAGCGAAACTGGATGATGCCCTGAATTATATTCCCTCAAGGCTGACTGCGCCGCTGATCGTCATTTCTGCTCCAATCATAAGACTTGACGGACGAAATTCGTTCCGAATATGGAGGCGTGACCGAAGAAAGCACGCAAGTCCTAACTCAGCGCAGACAGAATCGGCCTGCGCCGGAGCTTTGCACATCCGTCTTGCGGGAGATGCGTGGTACTTTGGAGAACTTCATAAAAAGCCATATATCGGTGATAATGACCGGCCTATCGAAACTGATGATATACGCCGTGCCAACCGCATGATGTACGGAGCTTCAGTGCTCATGCTCATTATTTCAGCGGCGGCAAGATGTGTTATTTTTGGAGGTATCCTATGATACAGCAGCACGGCGGAAATATTACACGCCTTGAAAATATC
>JAAYBK010000372.1 GCA_012718885.1 Ruminococcus sp.
AGATCTGTAACGATCTTGAGGAGGAACTGCTGGATCTTGAGAGCATCCTTAGGTGTGATAGAACCGCCAGCGTGCTCATCAACGTCGCCCCAGTACTGACCATCACTAGTGATGTGAGTCTTCTCAGTACCATCAAGACCATACTTGTCAGCGTTAGAGATAGACTGCATGATAAGAACAGCATCGTTCATCTTAACCTGTCCGTCCATATCAGCATCGCCCCATACACCGTCTGGAGGAACAGGAGTTGGACCGAGAGTAACCTTGCTTGGATCCTGAGGAGCTACGTCCTCGAGGTAAGAAGCCATCCAGAGGAGAGGAGCATTCCAGTTGATTGTGATCTCATTTACAGACCAAGCTTCAGCACTATCAACGAAGCACTTCTGGCTTGCAACAGCGCCTCTCTTGTATCCGAGACCGCCTACGTATGGATCCTGCATACCTGCACCAGGACCACCTGAAAGGATTCCGTTAGGAGCCTTCGGGAACTCAGGATCGATACCAGCAGACCAGAATCTGTGGTGAGGATACTGAAGAACTGTCTCCATCTCTGTATCACCGTAACCAGTGATGTAAGAGAAGTCGTTACCGTTACGTCCGAAGAGGTAATCCATAGATGTTGAAGCACCGTCAATGTACTTCTGCTTACCAGTAATGAGCTGAGCGTAAGCCATAACGATAGCGTTGTTAGCTACGAATGAGTTTGAACCCCACTCATAACCAGTAACCTCGATAGGATTACCGTTCTCATCCTTACCGATGTTGATCTCATCAGTAAATGTTGATCCCTTGTAAGGAATTCCCATTCCGTTGCTATCCTGGAATTTGATGAATTCGTCAGCAACCTTTACGATAGAATCTCTAACTGTCTGAGCGTCAGCAGGAGAGAGCTTATCTGCATTCAGAAGGAGTGACAGTGTTCCGAGACCGGATGTACAACCCCAGTTGAAGGAGCTGAATGAACCCTTGTTCTCACCACCGCCGAGGTTAGCTGTAAGGCTGAGAGCCTTATCTGCACCAGTTATATCGTTAGGATTCTTGTATTCCATGAGCTTGTCATAGTACTCCTTGTCGCCTGTTGTAGCGAAGAGCTCACAGAGTGCAGTAATAGTCATCCTCAACGTATGTATCACCGTAAGGACCACCGCCAATAGCCTGATCGAGAGGAGCAAACAGAGGATCCTTACCTCTTAAGTTTTCACCCTTAACGTCATCCTGCTCGAGAGGTGAACCTTCCTTGATAGCCCAGTCGCTCTTGAGCTTCTCAACAGCAGCAAGGCACTTCTTAGCGTTTGCAAGACACTCATCAGCAAAGTCATCATCGATGCCCTTCCAGAGACGAGCAGCCTGTGCAGCACAAGCGATTGTATTGAATGTAGCAGCATACGTTGGTGGCTTAACTATACGAGCCATACCGTCTGCGAAATCGCCGTAGTCCCAAGCGTAGATAGCAAGACCTGTCCACTTGGAGTCATGGAGCTTGTGGTAAACAAGACCAGCATCCTTGCCCCAGTAAGGATCCTTGGAGTCAACGATCATATCGAAGAACCACTCGAGCTCTACTCTTGCCTCATCGAGGAGGTCAGGAGCGCCGTTTGATCCCTCAGGAATGAGCATTGTCTTTCCGTCGTCCCACTTGCTGCCGGTACCGATCTGTGTAGACATCTCATAGAGGTTCTGGAGTGTCCATACGGATACACCACCATTAACAACGTACTTACCGTGGTCACCAGCATCGTACCAACCGCCTGTAGCAGTTATCTCGTACTTTGTATCGCCGTCGAACTTAGCGCCGTTGTATGCCTTAACCCACTTAGGCTGTACATAAGCTGTATCAGGGTTATGTCCCTTCTGGCTATGTGCAAGCTTCGGATCGTCACCGTTCTTGATGTACTTAGCTTCGATAGCAACACCTGAACGGTTCTGATAGTAGTATGAAGCAGCGTCTCTTACGAGGTCGCCGTAAACCTTCTCTGTCTTGATTGAGAATGGGTGAGACTTGTTCATCTGGTATGACTTCTTAGTCTTCCAGTTCTCCCACATTACCTTGTCGCCCTCGATAGTTGTATCGAATGCGCCCTCATAGATGCTGTACTGTGTACCGGAAACACCTACCTTATCATCAACGATGATATAGAAGTCGTCACCTGTAACTGTATCAGGGATATCTGTGAAGTCAAGGATCTGAACGTACTTACCGGAATCCTTGTATCTGTCGACCATCTTTCCGCCGTCGCCCTTAACCTTTACAGCCTCAGGTGTACCGGACTCAGTATCGCCGGAGATTACCTCGCAAGCCTTGCCTGTGTAAACAGACTTACCGGACTTGTCATAAACAGTAAAGTTGAGCGGATCCTTAGCATCAGTTGTATAAGAAGCTCTCTTTCTGAGCTTTGTGAAGTAACCAACCTGGTTGAGACGAACGTTAGACTTAGGTCTGATAGCGCCGTACTCCTTAGTCTGGTCGACAGGTGTAGTATCTGTCATATCCTGGAGAGACATATTATCGAATGTGATTGTAGCTCCCTCCGGAACACCAGTATCTGTATTTGCCCACTCACTTGTGGAGTTCTTGTGGTCAGCGTAGTGGAAAGCCCACTCTGCAGGGCCGTCTTCGATAGCATCCTGCTCAGAACCAGCAACGAATGTAGTATCGATTATATAAGTCTGTCCCTTCTTGATCGGTACAGGCATCCACTTACCTTCGCCGGCATTGTTCCAGTACTCCTTCTTACCGGAGTAGTTACCTATCTTGGTATAGAAGTAACCGTCTGCTGAACAAGTGATCTCAGCGTGTACATAGTACTCGTGGCCGCTTACGATATCAATACCTCTGTGACGGAACTGAAGATCCCATCTGCCCTGTGCGCCAGGTTTGTTTGATATGATCTTCATTACATACTTACCGTCTGCAATATCAAATGTCTGCTTAGCGGGGTTTGTTTCACAGGTGTGCCACGGAAGTCCGATGTTATCATCGAAAGTTGTAGCACCGAGACGCTCTCCGCCCTTCTTAGCAATCTCTGCAGAAGCGCTCATAGGAGCAATTGCGCCGCAAACTGTAGTTGCGAGCATAGCTGCTGACAAGAGAGAACCGGTTAATGCTTTCTTGAAATTCTTGTGCATTGTTTTACCCTCCCTGATAAAATAAAAGATATAATGTACTTATAACGCAATGCCAGTGCAAACATTGCGGTTATACCGTGTTCACGATGATGAGCCAGGCGTCCTGACGGACCTGCACTATACCCGTTCTCACCAACCATATTATATTATATCCAGAAAAAAAAGTAAATAGCTTTTTTGAAATTCGTGTATTTTCCTAATGGCAGGAAGCAATTTTTGTACACATCTTACAAATACCCATAAAAAACAAGAGGAGACAGAGCTCCTCTTGTTACGCAAATATGAATTAATTAAAAATCATCTGATTATTTTGATTTTTCCGGAAGTTCTATCATATTCAGAAGGAATTTCTGGATAGATAAAGCGTCCTTAGGTGTAACACCCGAACCGGGATCGAAGCAGTCTGCATTCTTTGCGCCCTTTTCAGTAAGATGTCTCTCACCTGTACCCTCAAGGCCGTATATATCGCCGTTTGAGATAGACTGTGTTATAAGAACGACATCGTTCATCTTAACAACGCCGTCAAGATCAGCGTCGCCCCATAAAATATCTGTGGGATCCTCTGTAGGATCCTCTGTAGGATCTGTTACAGGCTGAGGATCAGGATTGCTGCCGCCGTTTCTTGTAAATGTATAATCAGACTTTGTGGGCTTTGTGCCGTCAGGCTCCTCGCCCCATACAAGTGTGCCGTTTACATACATTGTGATATGCTCGTTGAGTGAGTCAGCCTTCTTCAGGTCGGAAGCAGTAGCAAGGCCGCCAAGATATGACCAGTCGTTGCTTACATCCCATGCACCCTTAGTAGATTTTCCGTCAATAGCATCCGGGATAGAGATACGGAACTGAACCTCATCTCTGTGCTCACTCTGTCCGGTAGGCATGATAGCTCTTCCGTCATCGAATACGATCTCAGCGTAGTAGATGTTTCCGTCATACTGGAACGGTCCCTCAGCATGAGCATAACCCTGCTCACCCTCGGAATACTGCTGCGCCTTTGTCTCCACCTTGATCTGATCTACTGTAAGGCCATTATCCAAAAGCTCTGTTACATCGAAGAAGTAACGATATCTAACGTCCTTTGCAACTCTTGTCGGCCATGCTGTGTGGTTCATAGCCCAAGCCTTTATCTCTGTGTAGCTGTCAGCAGGCTGTCCGTTAAGGACTGCTGCAACTTCCCACTCTGCCCACTTGGGAGTTTCTGTCGGAGGGAAGTCAGCCAGCGGCTTTCCGCCGTAGTCATTGATCATAGCACAGAGAGCAGCTGTATAACCTGCATTGTAGTCGATAGCTACCTCAGTGTACTGGTAGTCGGAAACTGTATAGTTTCCGTAATTACCGTCATTATCAGGACCGCCGATGAGGGCACCGTAAAGAGTATGTGCATACTCTGTCTGCCATGACTCGCCGCCGGCAGAAGCCTTCGGAGTAGTTCCGAGCTCGTTCCAGTGGTCATCATG
The DNA here is from genome assembly GCA_012718885.1 of Ruminococcus sp. Taxonomy (GTDB): domain Bacteria; phylum Bacillota; class Clostridia; order Oscillospirales; family Ruminococcaceae; genus Ruminococcus. The sequence continues at coordinate 4,584 of JAAYBK010000372.1, forward strand.
GATACCTGAAGCACCTCTGTGGTGGATAGCGGTCGGGTTCTCATCGCCCATTCCTAATACATAGCTTATGCCCATTTCGTTATCGCCGAAGCAGTAGTTCATCTGCTTGTCAGCCCACTTATCTATTTCGGCTACAGTGGCATCTTCCTTTAAGATAGTATCAGCAGCCAGCTTTGCAAGCCATGCTGTTGTTGTTGAGTGACGGAGACAGCCCCACTGGAAAAGCCATGAAAGGCCCTTTGGAGTTATGGCTTCTGCAAACTTCTTTATAGAGCCGCCATCGCCCTTGCCCATCCAGTAATATAAATGCTTTTTAACATGAGCTGCCCACTCCGGATCACCCGTGTTCTGAGCATAAAGGAGAGCAGCTGCCTGTGTGGAGTCATCCCAGCAGAAGCCCCATGTGTACTTTCTGTCAGTAGACTGGTTCTCCAGCGGATACTTAGGAATATAGTCAGTCTTGCACTTGTCAAGGTATGACTGATCGCCTGTAGCTCTGTAGAGCCAGTTAGCTGCATACATAAGCTCATCGATGTAGTCTGTTTCATCGCCGTGCTGCTGGATATTGTAATAATTCTTCTGTACGCCCTGTCCGGCATCACTTCTTACCTTATCTGCACGCTCAAAAAGGCTCTTTGCCTGCTTGAGATATGAAGCGGAAAGTGTGGGATCCTCGTCTTTGAGGAGGATAGCGCCCTCTGCAAGAGCAGCAGCCATATATCCGGTAACGGTAGAGCACTTGATAGTATCGTAAGGTCTTTCCTCAACTCCGCCGCTGCCCATGATCTTCCACTTTCTGATGTAGACCTCAGGGCTGCCCCACCACTTGTGGTCGAAGCTGTCATCGCCGATAGTACCGATTACCTCATCGCCAAGGTCACATCTTGAAAGATAATCGAGACCGAACTTGAGGTTGTTCATGTAAAGGTCGTAGAGGCCAGCCTTCTTTACAGCGTCCTTGTACTCAATGATGCCCCATGCAAGAACAGAAGCAGTGTAAGCGTTGGTAAGTGTGAACTTGAAGTGGTCACCGGCATCGTACCAGCCGCCCTCAACAACATCAGCGCTTGTGCCGTCCTCCTTGTACATGGAGGTGTCTCTCCACTGAACAGTGTTCCAGTCAGGAAGCTTACCGGACTGCTGTACCTCATAGAAGAACATTGACTTCTGAAGAGCCTCAGCGTAGTTGTAGCTGCTCTCAGCCGCAACAGCTGTCACAGGAGCAGCAGTCTTTCCGCTTGGGAGATAGCCTGCCATTCCCGCAGCCATAGCAAGTGATGAGACTGCAGCAACGATTTTCTTGTGATTCATAATTAATACCCCTCTCTTAGTATTATCAGGCACAGCTTTCTGCCATGCCTATACACCTTAATAATAACTGAAAAAATGCGATTTGTCAAGAGTTTATTAACAATTCTGTAAAAAGCAGCAAATCCCCTGCCGCAAGCTGACAAACCTGTTCTATTGACATTCCTGCGGCACTATGATATAATTTTATCTGTTTCATACCTTACATAATAACAGAAAGGCATTATAATGAAAAGAATAGTTACATTACTTTTAGTCCTTGCAATGGCTTCATCGCTCACCGCCTGCGGTAAAAAGCAGGAAATCTCCTCGCAGCAGGAAAGCAGTACCAGCACAAAGGCTACAGAAAACAGCACTGACGAGATAATACAGCCGCAGACAATATCCCCCACAAAGCTAACAAACAAAATGACAGATAATGAGCTTCAATGGGTGGACAAGCATGAGCTGACCCTGTTGGACGAATTCCCCAAACCAAATACAGACCCGAATGCCGAGCATAAGGTCAGCATAGAGTTTCAGACGCTTGACACGGCGGAATGGCGCAAATCGATCGAAGAATACCGGGATAAACTGACCGAAAATGAATACAACCGTGCGCTTGGACGCCTCCAAAAGGCCGAAGAAACCGGCGAACCATATCAGATTCCGCTCAACGTTCTTGTCGACGGGTATCTCGTGCAGAGGCTTCTCCCGGACGTTGAGGATTTTTCCGACGGCCTCCCTTTTTCGTTCACCGCAAAAACATATAACGAGAACGGCGAACCGGAAGCAGAAAAGCAGTCTTTTGATAACATGGAGGATTATCTGGAATACATCCGCCAAAAAGATACTGAATCCGGCTACTCCGATGAGGAAACCGAACTGGAAGTGCTGTATGTGAAGGTAGCATATGATGCGCTGAAAAGCGGCAATTATGAAACGCTTCCTGAAGGTTCAGTTAATATAAATGATGAATCAATCAACTACAGAAACGCCTTTCACAATTACAGAAGCGATTGGGAATTCGACCTTGAAGCCGTTGAAGAGATAAAGGATTCCGTTGACGAGATAAGAATTTTTGACGATGAATTCGGCAAAAATTTTACTGTACACGTTACGCTCCCGCCTGATTACGACAAAAATAAGACCTATCCTGTATTCTTCCTTACGGACGGTATATGGCGTTTCGGCAACTGTCCTGAACTTAGAAAATGCATGGAGAACGGCGAAGCTGCACCTGTGATACTTGTCAGCCTTTATTACAGCTATGATGTCACCGACCCTGACATGGATATGCGCTTTGTCGATCTTGTTTTGAACCGTAAAGAGCTGCTGGATTTCATCACAGACAACCTTATGCCGTATTTATGTGAGAATTACAATATCGACTGCGCTGATTCCACGCTGTACGGTCATTCTGACGGCGGCGTATTTACGCACTATGCAATGTTCAATTCAGACAAGTACGAAAATCAGCCCTTCGGCCATTATATCATCGGCAGCCCTGCGTTCTGGGGACTGTATCATCACGACAAAAAAGAGTATGTGCTGAATGATTACGACTATTTTGACAGAAATGAAAAGCTGAATAAGACTGTTTTTCTCTGTGCAGGTTCTCTGGAAGATCCCGACTATGAAGACGTATATCGTGAGGGAGATGATACAACGCTTGAAGGCGTTGCGAAGTTAAAGGAGCGTCTGGAAGCTCACGGTGCAGACCTGACCTACAAATTGTATGAGTCTCACCACTATCAGTTCATTCCGGAAATGCTTGTCGAATATCTGAAGGCAACATATCCTTGCTGCCCGAAATAAAAACCTGAAGACAATAGAATGCCCCGAAGCGGCCTTAACTGCTTCGGGGCAAATCTTATTCACGGGCATCTGTAAAAGATACTCTATATTATAATATGTAGGAACTATACGATCAAGCCTTGTTAACGCTTCCGAAGAGCTCCATCTTCTCCTTTGTTTTAGCCTTGATAGCCTCAAATCCTGGAGCAAGAAGCTTTCTTGGGTCGAAGCCCTTACCCTGCTGATCCTTGCCAGCCTCG
>JAAYBK010000373.1 GCA_012718885.1 Ruminococcus sp.
CCGTACTGAGACTTGAACTCAGACATCGGAATGCTCCGATTACTCACAGTTTAGCAAACTGTTGCCTTACCGGTTAGGCTTATGCGACCTTATATAAGCTTTTACAATTCGCAATGCTGAATGTGCGAAGGTACCTCGCGTTCCGTAAAAGTGAAACACGAGACCGCACGCGCCGAGCTCGGCGCTGGGGTAATCGAAGAGAATCGAACTCTCATTTTCAGAGCCACAATCTGACGTCCTGCCATTAGACGACGAATACCTGGTGACGGATGTGGGGTTCGAACCCGGCATTTAGAGATTGAAAGCCTCTTGTCCTGACCTATTAGACGAATCCGCCATAAATAAAATAGTGATTTGAAAAAACTTCTGTAAGCGAAAGCAGAGTAACACTTACATACAAAGTGAGCGAGCCTGCGAGCGTAAACGTGAAAAGCCCGCAGGGTCTCCCTGCTGGTGGGTAAGGTAGGACTCGAACCTACAGCGTTTCTATGTCACGGATTTACAGTCCGCTGCCTTCACCAATTCGGCGCACTTACCCATATTTCGCCACTCAGACACGAGTGACGATTATTATTTTATCTATCGGCACATCAAACATATCCGCAAGTATTATCAGATTATCAATAGTAGGTACAGCGTCCCCACGCATCCACTTGAATATAGCCTGTGGAGTATTGAAACCGCATCTTGCCTGCACATCAGATATTTTGAAACCTTTGGATTTGATGATATTCTTTATATTATTACCTGTTGCCTTTACATCAATCACCGGCATCGTGAGCATCTCCTTTCCTTGAATTATGATTTCAGACATAGAAAAAACACCGCCTGCTTACATACAGACGGTGTTTATCATTTGTATGGATCACAACACAAAGAAAGTGCGTTTCCGAAATGACTATCCACTACGTTTATCTGTATGCAGCACAAATAGAGCCTCTTCACTCTCGTGATAGAAACTTACTTCATAATGTTCGCTATACAGATAGACCATAGTAAACTGTCTCATTTCGGGTAACTCCTTTCGTAATTATTCTTGATACAGTGGTCGCTCTCGACCGTTCCTGTTCTGACTACACCTGTATTATATCATAGCTTTTCGGAAAAAGCAAGTAAACCACAGGTATATTATAAAAATAGCAATGTACATTTTCTGCACATTACTATGAGTTGTTGTATTATTTACAACAACTGAAAAATGAACAGTTGCAAAAAACGCAACTGTTCCTGCTAAAATGAGTTGCCGCATATTTTGCGATAACTGACAACAGCTCACATCCACACGGACAGGAGCTGGTTTTTATTGAAAAACGCCCCCAAATATGATATAATTATGGAAACTATCGGAAAGGAGCCGCGGCTACTATGATAATACTGATAACAGGCGCTTCGCATACAGGGAAAACGCTTCTCGCGCAGAAACTGCTTGAAAAATACAAGTACCCTTACCTGTCTATCGACCACCTTAAAATGGGGCTTATAAGAAGCGGTCAGACCGAGCTCACTCCCTATGACGACGACAAGCTGACGGCATACCTCTGGAATATCCTGAAAGAGATGGTAAAGACTGCCATTGAAAACGAACAGGATCTCATAATCGAGGGCTGCTATATCCCCTTTGACTGGAAGAACAGCTTTGACGCCGACTATCTGTCGCAGATAAAATACATCTGTCTTGTTATGAGTGAAAGCTACATAACCAACCATTTCAGTGACATTGTCAGCTTCGGGAACGCTATCGAGAAAAGGCTCTCCAATGACATCAGTATTGAGGATATAATACAGGACAATCAGGAATATCTCCGCGGCTGTCTCAGTTACGGACTTGACTATTATCTGATAAATGATGAATACGATTTGGAAAGGTGCTGTATATGAGCAACCCATGGGAAGAAATAAGTCTTGACGACTACGAAAAGCACATGAGCCTTGATTCTGTACGGCAGCTTCAGGCGCTTGATTCCATAATGCAGGAGCAGTTCGCCG
>JAAYBK010000374.1 GCA_012718885.1 Ruminococcus sp.
ATATTGAATCTGATATTCATGATGTGACCTCCTGTTTTTCACCGCTTGCTGCGGTTTTGATTGTAGTCACATATTAACTCTGAATCGCACAAATAGCAAGACTGTAAAACGGAGAATATGTACGGGGCGGATTTGCGGATATTTGTGCATATTACAGCGCCTCCAGATATTGACATATTGGCGGATGCGCTGTATAATCATAGTAACAAATCTTTTTATCGGAGGGATACTTTATGTCGCATAAGAAGAAAGCTCACCAGAATCAGAAAAAGGCAGATTCACTTACCGTCAATAATCCGAGTAGCGTCCCTTCTGGTAATCTTATACATCAGTCAGGTATAATTGCTCGCGGGGTTTCAAGCAAGTATAGTACACACCCGATCTCATATATTGTTTACTGCGAAGGACAACGTGTAATGATATGTTCTGATTTTAAACCAGCCGGCAACGGTATGATATGCTGTACTTACGGTTATGACAGCACGCTTTGTAACTCCCTTGCAGAGTATAAAAATATTACGAAGGAAGAAATCGAGAGGGCGGCTTATAATGCTTGGATGAACGGTGCGCGTTGACCATTCCAGTTTTTTCATCAGCCTTCCTTCGTCTCGACCTCTTTGACCATATCTAAATAATGAAAGGAATGATATTATGCCGCAGTTGGATGAAAAGTCAATCAAATACAGGGAACTGTTTGCAGTGGTTCGCCATCCTGCGCCAACTACTGAACCGGAGATCTCTGTGGGCATTACGGATAACGGAGAATTGATCCGTATTTACGAGTTCTTTTTTTGTGTATCTGCTGCGTGGGGTTCCGAAAGGAAGATTTATTCTCTTAGTAAACAGGAATATCGTGAACTGCTCAAAAGTGCAATGGATGAGGGTTACCTGCAGAAAGCTATTGATCGCGGTGACACTACACTTGAAGAAGCAGAACGGCTCGGCAGAGAATAAACACACAAACTATAATCCATGTATCGGGGGATATAAATCTATGACTGAAAATGCTGAAACTTATATCTTACATTTTGGTGGTACGATTCTCAAAGAATACAATGGCGTATACCTTGTAAAGTATCCTTATCGCCGTGATGAAATCCGCTACGCAGTTGTAAAATATCATTATATGAGCTGTGGAAGAAATGGTTTTGATCCGATTCCTCTTTTTGATGTCACGATTTCTGAGGAACAAGCAAAGTTTTTCTCTGAGAACTTGCCTGCCATGCAGCAATTCTGTGAAGACGAATTTAGTAAAGACGAATTTAGTAAGAAATTTGGATATTAATCTTCCTTCGTTTCGACCTCTTTGACCAAATCGGAATAAGGAATCTGCTGTCCGTTACGAATTACATACACGCCTTCAGCATTCCCGGTGTCTTCAACATAGCGCCGGAGAATGACGGAGGCGTATTTTTCGTCAAGTTCCATCATGTAGCAGATGCGGTTCATCTGCTCACACGCCATGAGCGTCGAGCCGCTGCCGCCGAAGGTGTCGATGACCACGGCGTTCTCCTGCGTGGAGTTGCCGATGGGATAACCGAGCAGATCCAGCGGCTTGCTGGTCGGGTGGTTCGCATTGC